>JAVXWV010000715.1:0-5518 GCA_032230775.1 Mycobacterium sp.
CGCAACGCTTCTCGCTGGGACCCGACGACGTCTGTTATGTGTCGATGCCGTTGTTCCATTCCAATGCGGTGCTTGTCGGCTGGGCGGTGGCGCTCGGGTGTCGAGGCTCACTTGTGTTGCGGCGCAAGTTCTCTGCATCGCAGTTTCTTCCGGATATCCGCCGCTACGGCGCGACGTACGCGAACTACGTCGGTAAGCCGCTGTCCTACGTGCTCGCCACCCCGGAGCGTGAAGACGATGCGGACAACCCGCTGCGCGCCGTATACGGCAACGAGGGGGCGCCGCGCGACATCGAGCGATTCGGCGAGAGGTTCGGCACCGTCGTTCAGGACGGGTTCGGTTCGACCGAAGGCGGGGTGAACATCGCCCGCACGCCCGAAACCCCGCCCGGTTCGTTGGGCCCGCTGCCGGACGGCATCGCGATAGTCGACGTCGAAACGGGTGAGCCGTGCCCGCCTTGGGTGACTGGCGAACTCGTAAATGTCTCCAACGCAGGCCGTTTCGAAGGCTATTACAACGATCCCGATGCCGACGCCGACCGGATGCGCGGCGGCGTGTACCACAGCGGCGACCTCGCCTACCGCGACGAGAACGACTACGTGTACTTCGCAGGCCGACTCGGGGACTGGATGCGCGTTGACGGCGAGAACCTCGGGTCGGCACCGATCGAACGGGTGCTGCTGCGCCATCCCGACGTGATCGAGGTGGCGGTGTACGGCATCCCCGCCCCCGATGTCGGCGATCAAGTCATGGCGGCGTTGGTTCTCGGTGCCTGCGCCGATTTCGACGCCGACAAGTTCAGGGCCTTCCTCGCCGAGCAACCCGATCTCGGGCCCAAGCAGTGGCCGTCGTTCGTGCGTGTCGGCGCCGAGCTGCCGCGCACCGAAACGTTCAAGGTGATCAAGCGTCGGCTCTCCGCGGAGGGAACCAGCTGCGCCGATCCGGTGTGGCCGATCGCGAGGTAGCCTCGCACGCGTGGGCTATCGCGAATTCCCGCCGCCCACCGCGCTGCGCGACCTGCTCGAATGCGCGTGGGTGGTGGACGGTCCCGCGGAGCCGGTGCGGGTGCTTCCTGACGGGTGCATGGACCTGATGAGGATGGACGGCCACTTCATGGTGGCCGGCCCTGACACCACCGCGTCCGTCAGCCCCCGCGAGGGAGAACCGTTCGTGGGCTTGCGTTTTCATCCTGGCGTGCTTCCGCGGCTACTCGGTGTGCCCGCGTCGGAGTTGCGCAATGCCCGGGTGGCGGTGACCGATCTGAGGCCGGTTCCGCTGCGAACGCGCTCGCTTCTGGAGCTTGCCACCGACCTGGCGTCGGACGGTCCGCGACCAGAGACTGCGCCGTGGTCGCTGCCGCAGTTGGGCCACATCACCAGCAGGCTGGCGGCAGGTTCGGTGGTCACTGAGGTGGCGCGCGAGGTGGGCTGGTCGAGCCGCACCCTGCAGCGCCAGTGCGGCGCCGTGTACGGCTACGGTCCAGCGACGCTGCGGCGGAATCCACCCCGAAGGCCAGCGCCAACCGGCTTGCCGATGACGTGGGC
This sequence comes from Mycobacterium sp., assembly GCA_032230775.1. Lineage (GTDB taxonomy): Bacteria > Actinomycetota > Actinomycetes > Mycobacteriales > Mycobacteriaceae > Mycobacterium. Next base: position 1,545 of record JAVXWV010000715.1, read on the forward strand.
GGTGCCCAACCCGGATGCATGCCCGCGATGGTGTCCTCGGTGTCGAAGGACAACGTATTGCCACCGGGTAGCTCCACCGCTACATGCGGTTCGTTCGACGCGGGAATGGCCACGCCGAGCAGCCGGTAGAACTCCAGCGATCGTTGCACGTCGCGGGCGAAGATCTGCAGGACCGTCGATGTGAGGCGAATATCCATGCTCAGCACGCTGGGGCGGCGGCGCTCGGGCTGTCATGAACGAATCGGACATCAAATGCGCGTAGCAACCCAACCGGCAATCGCCGAACGCTTGAGGTTAGTTCTGCTCAGTCAGATTAGGTAGAAGTACTCACCCTGCACAAGCGCACTTTTGCACTACGCTTCGCTACGGCGTCCACAACGTCATCTGGCAAACGTCACCATCGACAGGAGTTGAGTTCATGAGATCAACCGCAGTCTCCGGAGCCGCAGCGATCGCCGCGGCCCTCGCAGTAGTGCTGTCGGGCTGCGGTTCCGACACCAAGACCGCACCCAGCACGTCCGCGTCGGCGTCGAAGAGCACGAGTTCGTCGACGAGCGCCAAGGCCGCACCGTCGAAGCCCAAGGTGGCACCCCGCGACGAGGATGCGGCAGGGCCGAACCCCACGATCGCCAGCTACATCAAGGACAACAACATCCAGGAAGTGCCGGTCAAGCGAGGCGATCCCGGCTCTCCCACAATCGATCTCCCGGTGCCCGACGGCTGGGAGCCTGCCGGCGAGGACACGCCTGATTGGGCTTACGGCGCCATCGTTTACACCGGCCCGGATGCAGGCGACTACACGCCCAGCCTCGTGGCGCTGGTGTCCAAGCTGACCGGAAATGTCGACCCGCAGAAGATCATCGACCTCGCGCCGGGTGAGCTGAACAATCTGCCCGGCTGGAAGCCGATGAACGAGGGCGAGGTCAGCACCCTCGGCGAGTACCCCGCCTACCAGCTCGGCGGCACATGGACGCAGGACGGCCAGACCAAGATCGTCGCCCAGAAGACGGTCGTGATTCCTGGCAGCGACGGCCTCTACGTGCTGCAGCTCAACGCCGACGGCCTTGAGGACCAGAAAGAAATCATCGGCGCGGCAACCGATGTGATCGACTCGCAGACCACGATCACGCCCTGACGACATCAGGCCAAGCCGCCGGGGTGCACCTAATGCACCTCGGCGGCATTCGGCCATTCGAGGTAGCTGCGGACCAGCTTGCACAAAGACCATCCACATCGGTTTGAGTGTGCTTAGCCTGAGATTCCTAGTTCAGCTGGAGTGAGCCGCTATTTGCCGGCCATTCGGGTGTCGAAGGGAGGCTAGTGGAGGGGACACCGTTCGGCCGTTACCGGTTACTGTCGTTGCTCGGCCGCGGCGGCATGGGCGAGGTATGGCGGGCGTACGACACCGAGACATCGCGAATTGTCGCCGTCAAGGTACTTCCTGCTCAGCTGACCGACGATCACCTCTTCCAAGAGCGGTTTCGCCGCGAGGCGCGCGTCGCCGCGAGCCTCAGCGATCCCCACGTGGTGCCCATTCACCACTTCGGCGATATCGACGGGAAACTGTATGTAGACATGCGGCTGATCGAGGGGCGCGACCTCGAGTCGATGCTGCGCGGTGGATGTCTAGATCCCATAAGAGCGGTAACGATCATCGGGCAGGTGGCTTCTGCGCTTGACTCGGCACATCGCGCGGGGTTAGTACACCGGGACATCAAACCATCGAACGTCTTGGTCGGTGATGAGGACTTCGCATACCTGATCGATTTCGGAATAGCCAGGGCCGCAGGCGAAGTGGGGTTGACGAGCACTGGCACTACCATCGGTACATGGGCGTACATGGCCCCAGAGCGGTTCAGCACCGGCCATGCCGACCCGCGGTCCGACATATATGCGCTGTCTTGCGTGCTCTACCAGGCACTCACCGGACACCAACCGTTTCCGGGGGATACCCTCGAGCAGCAGGTGGCAGCACACTTGGTGTCTCCTCCACCGCGCCCGTCTGCCCTCGTCCCCGGCTTGGCGCGCGGTTTCGACAGCGTCATTGCAACCGGCATGGCTAAGGATCCTGCCGCAAGGTATGCGACCACCAAAGACCTTGCACAGGCTGCCCATGCAGCCCTCGTGGAAACGACTTCGAGACCAACGTCTGCTGCACCGGCTTCGGTTTATCCTGAACCTCCACCGAGGTACGCAGCGCCACCTCCACCGATGTACGCAGCGCCACCTCCATCGATGTACGCAGCGCCACCTCCACCGATGTACGCAGCGCCCTACTCGCAAAGCGCCGGTACACAACAGCGCGCATCTGGGGAACCACCGCATCCAGGGTCGCCCGCTTCGAATCTGCCCCGAGCCGCCAACCGCCCATGGTGGCAACGCAAGCAGATTGCAATTCCCGCGCTCGCCGGGTCCGCCATCGTGGTTCTGATCGCCGCAGTGATCGCCGTGATGACGCTGTCCACGAATCGCGAAAGCACCCCTTTGGCTGAATCACCGTCGAGCACAGAGTCGAGCACGATCTCGGCCAGTCCTAGCGCGACCGTCTGGGGGCCGTCCACCCGGTCGGCCACCTCGGCCCCGAAGCCGATTGACGAAAGTCACGGGGCGTTACCAACGATCGCCAGTTACATCAAGGACAACAACATCCAGGAATCCGCGGTCAAGCGAGGCGATCCCGGGTCTCCCACAATCGATCTCCCGGTGCCCGACGGCTGGGCGCCTGCCGGCAAGGACACGCCTGATTGGGCATACGACGCCATCAAGTACACCGGACCTGAGGCGGCCAAGTACGCGCCCAGCATCATTGCTCTCATGTCAAAGCTGAGCGGAAACGTCGACCCGCAAAAAATCCTCGATCTAGCGCCAGGCGAACTGAAGAATCTGCCCGGATGGAAAGCATCGAATGCGGGCGAAAATGGCACTTTGAGCGGCTTCCCTTCCTACACGTTGGGAGGAACTTGGAAGCAGGACGGCCAGACCAAACTCGTCGCGCAGAAGACGGTCGTCATCAAGAGCGCCGACGGTCTCTACGTCTTGCAACTCAACGCCGACGCTATGGGCAACCAGACCGATATCATCGGTCCTGCGACGACCGTCATCGACGAGCAGACGAAGATCACTATCTGAGGCGATCAGCTGTCTCGGATGACATCCAGTCGCTGGGTGGCCTCCGCGAAGCCGGCCACCAACTCGGCGATGATGTCGGCGACGGGCCGAATCTCGTTCATCCGCCCGACGATCTGGCCGACCGGCATCGCGACGGTGTCGGGATTGTCGGACTCGTTCATCCGCTGATGCGCCTCGCTGACGAGGATGTTCTGCAGCGGCATCGGCAGCGGCTCGGGAGCATCCGCCTCGTCCCAGGCATCCGTCCATCTGGTCTTCAACAGGCGCGCGGGCTTGCCGGTGTAGATCCGACGGCGCACGGTGTCGCCGGAATTCGCGCGCAGCAGCGCTTCCTGGATCGTCGAGACGCCGCCCGGCTCGCGGTGGCCTAGATCGTATTCCGCCGAAGTCAAGAACGCCGAGCCCATCCAAACGCCTTGCGCACCAAGGGCTAACGCCGCGGCCACCTGCCGACCGGTGCCGATGCCACCGGCCGCTAACACCGGCGCCCTACCCGCAAGTGCGTCAACTATTTCCGGCCACAGCACCATCGAACCGATTTCGCCGGTGTGCCCGCCTGCCTCATGGCCCTGCGCGACGACGATGTCGACACCGTTCTCGACATGGCGCTGCGCATGTTTGGCGCTGCCCGCCAGTGCGGCCACCGGAACACCAGCCTCGTGGGCCTGATCGATAACATCCTCCGGCGGCGAACCAAGAGCGTTGGCGATCAGCTTGATCGGATGCTTGAGCGCCACCTCGACGTGCGAACGCGCCACCGAATGCAGCCAGCCGAGCACGCCTTCGTTACGCTCCTCGTCGTCAGGTAACGGCGGAACGCCAAGATCGGCAAGGGTTTTGGCGAC
>JAVXWV010000662.1:0-11867 GCA_032230775.1 Mycobacterium sp.
GGGAATCGCACGGCAGCAACGGCAGCAACGGCAGCAACGGAAATGGCACGCACCACCCGGTTTCGCGGGTGCGCTACCGCGGTGACGCCGAGGAGAACGACAACCACGCGGAGCACCGCACCAGGCCGCGCTCGTCGCGCAGCCCCTGGGAAGCCGACAGCTGGGAGTACGACGTTTAGCGCTGCGCGCGCAGGAACCGGCCCGCCGCCTCCACCGCAGGCCCGGAACTGCCCGCGTCGCTGACGAACACCGCGAGCGCGAGGTCACCGTCGATGCCGACGAACCAGCCGTGCGCGTGCGTGTTGTCGATGTACTCGGCGGTGCCGGTCTTGCCGAGCAGCCCCGGAATGTCTTGCAGCGCAGTCGCTGTGCCATTGGTGATCGTCTCGCGCATCATCGACTTCACCTGGTCGGCGATGCCCGCCGGCAGCGGATCAGGAGTGCGGTCGGGCTTGGCGGGCTGGCCGGCGACGATCGTCGGGGTTGGCACCGAACCGCGCGCCAGCGCGGCCGCCACCAGCGCCATTCCGAACGGCGACGAGGTCACCTGCCCCTGCCCGATGCCCTCTTCGACCCGCAACGCGGCGGTGTCGGAGACGGGCACCTTGCCTGTGACGGTGGTCATGCCCGGCGCGGTGTAGTCGATACCCAGGCCCAGCTGGGTGGCCGCCTTGGTGAGGCCGTCGGGAGCCAGATTGACCGCCAGCCGGCCCATCGTCGTGTTGCACGACCGCGCGAATGCGGTGTGCAGCGGCACCTGGCCGAGGTCGAAGTTGTCGTCGTTGGGAATCTGCCTGCCCTCGATGTTTTCGCTGCCGGGGCAGGCGACGACGCTGTCCGGAGTCACCTGGCCGGCCTGCAGGGCGGCGGAGACGGTGACGGTCTTGAACGTCGACCCCGGCGGATACAGACCCGTCAACGCGATCGGGCCCTCAGCGTCGGCGGCGGGGTTCTGGCCGACCGCCAGCACGTCGCCGGTCGACGGTTGGATGACCACTACGGCGGCGGGCGTGGGAATCGGGGCCAGCGCGTCCCTAAGACTGCGCAGCATGCCGATGTCGAGCGTGCTTGCGATGTCGGCGACGGGTTTTGGGTCCTGCCCGCCGACGCGCTGGCCGCCTGTGGAGGTCTGAGCGCTCACTGCCCATCCGGTGGCGTCGTCGGTGCCGTGCTGCCACAGGTCCGAAAGCCCTGACAACGTCGGCGATGTCAGCGCCTTGTCGGTGGTGAGCAGTCGGGTCTGCGGGGCGAGCGTCACGTTTGGCGTCACCGACAGCGCGTCCCCGATGGGCGCGAGGTCGTCCGCGCGCAGCGTAACCGCCGTGACCGGCTGGCCGTTGGTGGCGGTCAGCTGCGTCTGCAGCGACTCCGCGGTGATGCCGGCGTCGATCGGATTGAGCAGTGCCGCAACGGCGTTCACGTCGGCGCCGGGAGAAACGTTGACGAGCGTGACGACCTGCTGGGTCAGTAGCTCCGCGCCTGTACGGTCCAGCACCCTGGCGGCGGGGTCGGGGGTCAGCGTGCTGTATGACAGCGGGCCGGCGGCAAGGCCTGGCGCGACGGTTGCCGGATTCCACAGGATCTTCCACTGGTCACCGTCCTGGCTGGCGCTGCCGGTGCTGGTGTAGGTCCACTGGTTGCGGCCGTCCTTGCCGAATTTCCATGTGGCGGCAAGGCTGAACGTCGCGTCGTTGTCCTTGCGGTCGACCGCGGATACCTCGACGTGTGCGTTCTTGCCGAGGCTGTCGAAGAGCTTGCCGAGCGCGTCGGACGCCTGCGCGGGATCCGTCGTCACTGCAGCGGCCGCTGACGAGTCACCCTTGCTGAGGGCGTCGGCGAACGTGTGCACCACACCGTTCAACCGATCCGCGGCCTTGTCGCCACAGCCGACGACAACCAGGACCAGCGTGGCGAACAGTGCAAACAGCTTGGGGCGCAAGCGCATCACGCGCGCGCCGGGCGGATCTCCCGGGGCAATGCGAACACCAGCGTCTCGTTCGCGGTCGTGACTGGCTGCACGGTGTCGTAGCCGTAGTCAGCGAGACGCTCTAGCACACCGCGCACCAGAATCTCGGGCACCGACGCGCCAGAGGTCACTCCGACGGTCGTCACCCCCGACAGCCAGGCCGAGTCGATGTCCTCGGCGTAGTCCACCAGATGGGCAGCCTGAGATCCCGCGCCAAGCGCGACCTCGACGAGCCGCACCGAATTCGACGAGTTACGCGAGCCGACCACGATCACCAGCTGGCACTCGGGGGCCATCGCCTTGACCGCGACCTGACGGTTCTGGGTCGCGTAGCAGATGTCGTCGCTTGGCGGGTCTTGCAGCTTGGGGAAGCGGTGCCGCAGCCGTTGCACGGTTTCCATCGTCTCGTCGACGCTCAGCGTGGTCTGCGACAGCCAGATCACCTTGTCCTCGTCACGCACGGTGACGTTGTCGACAGCGTCCGGCCCGTCGACGAGCTGCACGTGGTCGGGTGCCTCACCGGCGGTGCCGACGACCTCCTCGTGGCCCTCGTGGCCGATCAACAGGATGTCGTAGTCGTCACGGGCGAACCGCTTGGCCTCGTTGTGCACCTTGGTGACCAGCGGGCAGGTGGCGTCGATGACCTGGAGCTTGCGCTCGGCCGCGCTGATATGGACGGTCGGCGCGACGCCGTGGGCCGAGAAGACCACGATCGAGCCCTCGGGCACCTCGTCGGTCTCGTCGACGAAGATCGCGCCTGCCTCGGCCAGCGTCTCGACCACGTGGACGTTGTGCACGATCTCATGGCGCACATACACCGGGGCACCGTGCTTCTCCAGCGCGCGCTCCACGGTTTCCACGGCGCGGTCCACGCCGGCGCAATACCCGCGCGGCTCGGCCAGCAGCACCCGTTTACCGGTGGCACCGCCGGTCACCGAGCTGGAAGCACCCGGAATCCCCATATTTATCGTCGGCGGCATGGTTCCAAGGGTACTGACCCGCGACCTCGAGAGGCCAGCCGTAGGCTGTTGGCCATGGCAACTGCACCATATGGGGTCCGTCTGCTGATAGGCGCGGCGGTGACCGCGATCGAGGAAACCCGCAAACTTCCGCAGACCATCCTGATGTATCCGATGACCATCGCGAGCCAGGTTGCCCACCTCGTGATGAAGATGCAGCAGGACGTCGCCGATCTGGTCAACAAGGGCGACGAGACGCTCGACCAGTTGTTCCCGCCCAAAGACGAGCAACCCGAGTGGGCGACGTTCGACGAGGACCTCGACGACCACCAGCCCGCCGGGCTGGGCACCGACGGCGAACGCCTGACCGAGGGCCGCTTCGCGCTGTTCACCGGCGGCGAGCCCGACACTTCGGACGCCTCGCCCGCCAAACAGGCGAAGCACGCCCCGGCCGACCCACCCGACGTCGTCGCCGAGCTGGACTACGAGTCGCTGACGCTGGCCCAGTTGCGGGCCCGGCTGACATCGCTGCGAGTAGCCGACCTCGAGGCCCTCCTGGAGTACGAAGACGCCACCAAATCGCGTGCACCGTTTCAGACTCTGCTGACCAACAGGATCACCCGCGCGACCGCCAAGTGACGTCTTCCGAGCCCAACTCCGCGGACAATCCTTACCCCGTCCGCACCGTCGCAATGATGGTCAAGGGCTGGATCGACAAGCTGGGCACAGTTTGGGTCGAAGGTCAGATCGCCCAGATGAACGTCCGCCCGAATTCCAGCACCGCCTACATCACGCTGCGGGACCCTGCCGCGGACATGTCGCTGCAGATCACCTGTCCTCGGGAACTGGTTCACAACGCCCCGGTGAAACTCACCGAGGGCACTCAGGTGATCATGCTCGGCAGGCCGAACTTCTTCGTCGGCCGCGGGACGTTCTCGTTGCGAGTCAACCAAATTCGCGCGGTTGGCATCGGTGAGTTGCTGGCTCGCATCGACCGGTTGCGCCAGCTGCTGCACGCCGAAGGGTTGTTCGATCCCCGACTCAAGCGGCCGGTCCCGTTCCTGCCCGACACCATCGGGCTGATCACCGGCCGCGCCTCGGCCGCCGAGCGGGACGTGATGACAGTCGCCACCGGCCGCTGGCCCGCGGTACGATTCGAGGTGCGCAACACCGTCGTGCAGGGCCCCAACGCCGTCACACAGATCGTCGAGGCGCTGCGCGAGCTTGACCGAGACGCCGCCGTTGACGTGATCGTCATCGCTCGCGGCGGCGGCAGCGTCGAAGATCTGCTGCCCTTCTCCGACGAGACTCTGTGTCGCGCGATCGCGGCCTGCACCACCCCCGTCGTCAGCGCCGTCGGTCACGAACCGGACAACCCGCTGTGCGACCTCGTCGCCGACCTTCGTGCGGCCACCCCGACCGACGCAGCCAAGCGCGTCGTACCCGACGCCGCCGCCGAGCAGGCGCTCGTCTCGGACCTCCGCAGACGCAGCGCACGGGCGCTGCGCAACTGGGTGCACCGCGAGCAGCACACCATCTCGCAGCTGCGCAGCAGGCCGGTGCTGGCCCAGCCACTGGCCGCGCTCACCGCGCGTGCCGACGAGATCCACCGCGCCCGCGAGGCCGCGCGCCGCGACATCAGTCGGCTCGTGGCCGCAGAATCCGAGCGGATCGGTCACCTGTCGGCCCGGCTGTCCACACTGGGGCCGGCGGCCACCCTGGCCCGCGGCTATGCGGTGGTTCAGACGCTGCCTGCGGCGGACGTGTTGCGCTCGACGGGTGACGCTCCGGCGGGCACACGATTGCGGGTACGGGTCGCCGACGGGGCCGTGATAGCTACTAGCCAGGGCATCGAGGGGCACTGAATGAAGGCTATTAGTGAGTTGGGGTACGAAGAAGCCCGCGACGAACTTATCGAAGTCGTCCAGCAACTGGAGCAGGGCGGCCTGGACCTGGACGCGTCGCTGAAACTCTGGGAAAGAGGCGAGGAACTCGCTAAACGCTGCGAACAGCATTTAGCTGGTGCTCGCAAGCGAGTGGAGGATGCGCTGGCCCCCAAGGACCAGGACGAAAGTTGAGTCTGGAACGATTTTCTGCGAAGAGGGTCGAAACTGTAACACGTTTCAGTTATGCTCCTTCGCATGGGTGATTCATCGTTGACCACCGAACTCGGCCGTGTGCTCGTTACCGGAGGCTCCGGCTTCGTCGGCGCCAACATGGTGACCGAACTGCTGGACCGCGGACATCACGTCCGCTCCTTTGACCGAGCCCCGTCTCCGCTGGCCGCCCATCCGCGGCTCGAGGTGGTTGCGGGCGACATCTGCGATGCCGACACCGTCGCGAACGCCGTCGACGGCATCGACACCGTCTTCCACACCGCGGCGATCATCGACCTGATGGGCGGCGCCTCGGTCACCGACGAGTACCGCCAGCGCAGCTTCGACGTCAACGTCACAGGCACCGAGAATCTCGTGCACGCCGCGCAGGCCGCAGGCGTGAAGCGGTTCGTCTACACCGCCTCCAACAGTGTCGTCATGGGAGGCCAGCGCATCTCGGGCGGCGACGAAACACTGCCCTACACCGAACGTTTCAACGACCTGTACACCGAGACCAAGGTGGTCGCCGAGCGGTTCGTCTTGTCGCAGAACGGCATTGGCGACATGCTGACCTGCTCGATCCGCCCAAGTGGCATCTGGGGCCGCGGCGATCAGACGATGTTCCGCAAGGTTTTCGAAAGCGTCCTCGCAGGCCACGTCAAGGTGCTGGTCGGCGGGAAGAACGTCAAGCTGGATAACTCGTACGTGCACAACCTGATTCACGGCTTCATCCTGGCCGCCGAGCACCTGGTGCCCGGTGGGACCGCACCGGGGCAGGCGTACTTCATCAACGATGGCGAACCGATCAACATGTTCGAGTTCTCCCGGCCGGTCGTGGAGGCGTGCGGCCAGCCGTGGCCGAAGTTCCGGGTGCCCGGCCGGCTGGTGTGGTTCGTGATGAGGGTGTGGCAGTGGTTCCATTTCCGGTTCGGCCTACCCAAGCCGCTCCTGGAACCGCTTGCCGTGGAACGGCTCTACCTCGACAACCACTTCTCTATCGCCAAGGCGCAGCGCGATCTTGGGTACCAGCCGTTGTTCACCACCGAGCAGGCGACGGCCGAGTGTGTTCCGTACTACGTCGACCTCTTCCACCAGATGAAGGCGGCGGCGCCGCAGCCCGCGCTCGCGTAGCAGCGGTCAGGAATACCACGTCCCGGGCTGTCAACATTTTGATGACGACCTGTAGAGGACACATCCTCCGGCGGGGGCGCCTGCGATTCAGCGATACAGGGTCACCGACTGGTGCGTGACCTGCTCGATCCGCGACGACGCACTCTGCAGCAGCTCAGTGCCCAGCGCAATGAGGCCGCGCGCCGCGGCGATCTCCTCGCCGATCATCGGCAGGCTGCCGTCCTTCGGGTTGCGGTAGGCGTCACCTAGCGCGGTCACGGTCTCGCCGTCGCCGCACTGCGCGCGCACGGTCGCGTGTGTGTGGGTCTCGTCCTCGTCGAAGTCGATCTCGACGTGCCATTTGGTGTCCAGAATCTTGTCGTACATCGCCATCACCCTCCGGCTACCAGGATGCACTGGGGAATGGCTTGGAACCAGATGTACTGCGGCTGAATCGTTGGCCAAATGGCCGCCGCCAACCCTAGTGCGCTCCTAGGCTCCGACAGGTACGTCAATTCAAGAAGGAGCCCACATGCCGAAGGGGAAGCCGACCATTCTGGTCATCTGGGGCGACGACATCGGCATCAGCAAGCTCAGTTGCTACAGCGACGCGCTGATGGGCTACCGCACCCCGTACATCGATCGCATCGCCAGCGAGGGCATGCGCTTCACCGACTCCTATGGCGAGCAAAGCTGCACGGCCGGACGCGCCGCGTTCATCAGTGGGCAGAGCGTCTATCGCACCGGCATGAGCAAGGTCGGCATTCCCGGCGCGGATGTGGGCTGGGCGGCCGAGGACCCGATGATCCGAAGTCCCGAGCCATCGGCAAGTAGGTCATCGAGGACACCGGCGCGCTGGACACCAAGCGAACGGAGACCTTCAAGGAGTTTCCGCCGCGCCACGAGCCGGCCAGCTTCACCATCGACCACGCAGTCAAGGCACGACAGAAATTCCTAGCAAAGGATTAGAAATGCCAGACAAGAAACCCAACATCCTCGTCATCTGGGGCGACGACATAGGCATCTCGAACCTCAGTTGTTACAGCCGCGGGATGATGGGCTACTTCACGCCCAACATCGACCGGATCGCTGATGAGGGAATGCTTTTCACCGATTCCTACGGCGAACAGAGCTGTACGGCGGGCCGGTCGTCGTTCATCACCGGCCAGAGCGTGTACCGCACCGGCATGAGCAAGGTGGGCATGCCCGGCGTCGACCTCGGGCTGCAGAAGGAAGATCCGACCATCGCCGAGCTGCTCAAGCCACTGGGATACGCCACCGGTCAGTTCGGCAAGAACCATCTCGGCGACCTGAACAAATTCCTGCCAACTGCACACGGGTTCGACGAGTTCTTCGGCAACCTTTACCACCTCAACGCCGAGGAGGAACCGGAAAACGCCGACTATCCCACCGAGGAAGAGGCCCCTCTCCTGCGCCGGGCATTGTTGCCCCGCGGCGTGATTCACTCCTGGGCCACCGACGAGGACTCGGGTGAAACCGACGAGCGGTACGGCCCGGTGGGCAAGCAGCGCATCGAGGACACCGGTCCGCTCACCAAGAAGCGCATGGAGACCATCGACGACGAAACCACCGGCGCGTGCGTCGACTTCATCAAGCGCCAACACGAGGCGGGCACCCCGTTCTTCGTGTGGATGAATATGACCCACATGCACTTCCGGACGCACACCAAGCCGGAGAGCCTAGGTCAGTCGGGCCGCTGGCAGTCGCCGTACCACGACACGATGATCGACCACGACCGCAACGTAGGTCAGCTGCTCGATCTGGTCGACGAGCTGGGCATCACCGAGGACACCATCGTCATCTACAGCACCGACAACGGCCCGCATGCCAACAGCTGGCCCGACGGTGCTACCACCCCGTTCCGTAGCGAGAAGGCCACCAACTGGGAGGGCGCCTTCCGGATTCCGGAGATGATCCGATGGCCTGGAAAGATCAAGCCCCGGTCGGTTTCGAACGAGATTGTGCAGCATCATGATTGGCTTCCGACGTTCCTGGCCGCCGCCGGGGAGCCCGATATCGTCGAGAAGCTCAAGAAGGGCCACAAGGCCGGCGATATGAAGTACAAGGTGCATATCGACGGGTACAACCTGGTCCCGTACCTCACAGGTGAGGTGGAGAAGAGCCCGCGGCGCGGCATGATCTACTTCTCCGACGACTGCGACGTGCTCGGCATCCGCGCCGAGAACTGGAAGGTCGTGTTCATGGAGCAGCGGTGCCAGGGCACGCTGCAGATATGGTTCGAACCGTTCACGCCACTGCGGGCCCCGAAGTTGTTCAACCTGCGGACCGACCCGTACGAACGCGCCGATATCACGTCGAACACGTACTGGGACTGGCTGATCGATCGTGTCTACCTGGTCCTCTACGGCTCCGCGATCGCAACGCAGTTCCTTGAGACGTTCAAGGAGTTCCCGCCGCGCCAGGAGCCGTCGTCGTTCACGATCAACCACGCGGTCGAAGAACTCAACAAGTTCCTCGCCTCCCGAGGTGGCTGAACGTGGGTGAGCTCGCTTCGTGGAAGGACGGGCCCACGAAGTCCGCGATCATCGATTTCGTAGGTCGCGTCACCACCGAAGGCGGACCGGATTACGTTGCGCCCGAGGCGCGGGTCGCGGTTTTCGACAACGACGGCACGCTGTGGTGCGAGAAGCCTGCATACATCCAGCTCGACTTCATCGTGCGCAGGCTGGCCGAGAGGGCCTCCGCCGACCCGTCATTGGCGGATCAGCAGCCGTATCGGGCGGCGGCAAGTGGTGACCTGAGTTGGTTCGGCGGTGCGATCACCAAGCACTATCAAGGCGATGACGTCGACTTGAAAGTCCTTGCCGGCGCGGTCATGTCACTGCATGAATCGATGACCGTCGAAGATCACGCCGCCCTCATCCACAAGTTCTTCCAGGAAGCCACGCACCCCACGCTGAAACGTCTTTACAAAAAGTGCATCTACCCCGCGATGGTCGAACTGCTGCGGTACCTCGAGTCGCACGATTTCACCTGCTACATCGTGTCGGGCGGTGGCCGCGATTTCATGCGGCCCATCACCTCGACGATCTACGGCATACCGCCGGAGCGCGTGGTCGGCAGTGCGCAGGGTTTGAAGTTCGAAGGCGCAGATGGTCACGGCGACCTGTTGATCCAGCCCGCGTTGGACTGGCTCGACGACGGCCCGGAGAAACCCGTGCGGATCTGGAACCGTATCGGTCGTCGTCCCATCCTGTCTGCGGGCAACTCCAACGGCGACGACGAAATGCTGATGTATTCGGGGCGGCCAGGTGCGGCAGCGTTGCGGCTGCTGGTGCTTCACGACGACGACGAACGTGAATTCGCCTACACCGCAGGTGCGGAACGGGCGCTGGAGCATGCCGAGAAGTACGGCTGGACCGTCGTCAGCATGCGCAACGACTGGGCGACCGTCTTCAGCGGCTAGTGTGCACTCAGATCGGCGAAACGGCCACATTTACCCGAAATCACGGTCTGACCGCACACTAGGCACAAGATGACCAATGAACTCGTTCGGATTCCGGCGCAGACCGCTGTGCTTGGGTCCGAGCAGCACTACCCCGAGGAGGGGCCGGAACGGCACGTCGGTGTCGACGAGTTCTGGATCCAAACCCACCAGGTGACGAACGTCGAGTTCGCCGAATTCGTCACTGCCACAGGCTATGTCACAGTTGCTGAACGGCCGCTGGATCCCGCGGATTACCCCGACGCGCCTGCGGAGAACCTGCAGCCGGGGTCGATGGTGTTCACCCGCACCAGCGGACCGGTCGACCTGCGGCACCTGAATCTGTGGTGGGCGTGGACGCCGGGGGCGTCGTGGCGTCATCCGGTTGGCCCGAACTCATCGATCGACAGACGCGCCGACCATCCCGTCGTGCATGTCGCCTACGAAGACGCCGAGGCGTATGCGACGTGGGCGGGGCTTTCATTGCCGACCGAGGCGGAGTGGGAGACGGCGGCACGCGGTGGTCTCGAAGGCGCGACGTACACGTGGGGCGCCGAACCGGAGCAGCCTGGCGAACCGCTCGCCAACTACTGGCACGGCGATTTCCCGTGGCGCCCCGACCGCGGGTACGGGCGCACCACCGCCGTCGGCAGCTTCCCGCCAAACTCCTATGGACTTGTCGACATGGCGGGCAACGTGTGGGAGTGGACGACCGACTGGTACGCCGACACCCGCGCCGGTGAACCCTGTTGCGAGGCGGGCAGTTACGATCCTCGCCAGCCACAGTTCCAGGTGCCGCGCAGGGTCATCAAGGGCGGTTCGTTCCTGTGCGCTGACGACTACTGCCTGCGCTACCGTCCCGCCGCCCGTAGACCGCAGCCCGTCGATACCGGCATGAGCCACATCGGGTTTCGCTGCGTCAAGCGCTAGCTGAGCCGGCTTCGGCGGCCTTCTTGATCGCCGCCAGCGTGGCGGGGATACCACTCTCGGCGGCTGCCCGCCTGTTTGCGATCTGGACGTCGGCCTCGTCGCCGAAGCGCTCGCGGAACCCGGCGATGCCGGGGGGCAAGAACTCCCACGTCTCGGTCAGCCGGGTTCCTTCACCTTCGGGCTCGAAGGTGTATCCCCAGTAGACCCAGCCGTTATTGACTTCCCACCCGAACTTTCGACCGGGCTCGGCTGCCACCACCTGACAGCGCGACTCCCACGTCCGCTCCGGGGTTTGGTTGCGGCCGGTGAACCAGGCGCCGACTCGTGGGCCGTCTCCCTCGTCCCACCAACACGCCCGGCATATCGGGCTCCAGTCCCCCATCCTGGTCACGTCCGACACGAGGGCGTACAACTCGTCCGGTGTCACCGCCACTGAAATCGACTCTGACATCTTCAACTGGGTCACGGGTCGAGTCTGCCTCGCGCTAGGTTGGAACGCGTTCTAATTTTTCGTCGAAGGGCCAACTGGATGAGCAACGGGAACCATCGGATCGCGGTTGTGATCGGCGGCGCGTCCGGAATCGGGTGGGCGACGGCGCAGGCACTGGCCGCCCAGGAAGACCAGGTGATCGTTGCCGACCGCAACGCCGAAGGGGCGCGCAGCCGCGCCGCCGAACTGGGCGACCCCCATACCGCCGAGACCGTCGACGTCACCGACGAAGATTCGGTGCAGCACCTGTTCGAGCAGACGGGCCCGGTGGACGTGGTGGTCAACTGCGCCGGATTCTCCAACGTCGGCCTCATCACCGACATGCCCGTCGACCAGTTCCGCGACGTGATCGACGTCTGCCTGACAGGCGCATTCATCGTCGCCAAGCACGCAGGCCGCAACCTGCGCGCCGGCGGCGCGCTGGTCTCGATCAGCTCACTCAACGGCCGCCAGCCCGCGGCGGGCATGAGCGCGTATTGCGCGGCCAAGGCGGGCCTGTCGATGCTGACCCAGGTCGCCGCACTCGAGCTCGGCCCGCGCGGAATCCGCGTCAACGCCGTCGCACCCGGCTTCGTCCACACCCCGCTCACCGCGCCTGCCGCCGCCATTCCCGGCGTTGTCGAGGAGTATCTGGAGAACACCGCGCTCGGCCGCGCAGGCACACCCGAGGACATCGCCAACGCCGTGCTGTACCTGTCCTCGCCCGCGTCGTCGTGGCTGACAGGAGAGGTGCTCGACCTCAACGGCGGCGCACACCTCAAGCGCTACCCCGACGTCCTCAGCCACGTGATGAAACTGGCGGAGGCACAGTGATGAGCGCTTGCGCGAAGAGCAGACAAGAATGAGTTTT
>JAVXWV010000676.1:0-5294 GCA_032230775.1 Mycobacterium sp.
CGCGAGTATCGAACGCCGTCGACAGCCGTTCAGCAACGTCCTGCAAACCCGGCATGTGAATCGGCTTGCGCCGCGGCGTTGACGGCGTCGCGGTGTCTTCGCGGTTCGCCAGCGTGACCGCCTCTTCAGTGGCACGCACCGAAAGCCCCTCGGCGACGATGCGCGCCGCCAACTCCTCTTGCTGCTCAGGGGTTCCCTCGAGGGCGAGCAGAGCGCGCGCGTGCCCGGCGGACAACACACCCGCTGCCACGCGCCGCTGCACCGCGATCGGCAGCCGCAGCAACCGGATCATGTTGCTGATCAACGGACGGGACCTGCCGATCCGGGCAGCAAGTTCGTCGTGGGTGACGCCGAACTCGTCGAGCAGCTGCTGATACGCCGCCGCTTCTTCCAATGGATTCAGCTGAGCCCGGTGGATGTTCTCCAAGAGGGCGTCGCGCAACATGCTGTCGTCGGCGGTCTCCCGCACGATCGCGGGGATCGTCGCGAGGCCGGCCTGCTGGGCCGCCCGCCAGCGCCGCTCCCCCATGACGAGCTGATACCTCGTCCCGCCGGGAGATGGGTCCGGTGCCGCACGCACGACGATCGGCTGCATGAGGCCGAACTCGCGGATGGAGTGAACAAGCTCGGCCAGCGCTTCCTCGTCGAAGACTTGGCGGGGCTGTCGCGGATTCGGGTCAATCGCCGACGGGTCGATCTCGCGGTAGACGGCGCCGACGTCGACGGCCACCGCCGAGCCTCCGCCGAGAACGACGTCGGCCGCAGCGGCGCCCATCCGGTGGCCGGGCACCACCGCTTCGCCGTCGGCCGGCCCGGTGGGAATCAGCGACGCCAGGCCGCGGCCGAGGCCGCTCTTCTTGCGTGTCGGCTGGGTCATCTCTGTCTCCTCTTCGCGCAAGCGCTCATCGGTGCTGTCTCCTCTTCGCGCAAGCGCTCATCGGCCTGGCCCCTTTTCTGCTCCGCCTCGCACGGCGAGCTCGCGGCTCGCGTCGAGATAGCTCAGCGCCCCCCGCGAGCCGGGGTCGTAATCGAGGATCGTCATGCCGTAGCCCGGCGCCTCGGACACCTTGACGCTGCGCGGTATGACGGTCTGCAACACCTTGTCGCCGAAGTGGGTTCGCACGTCGGCGGCCACCTGGTCGGCCAGCTTGGTCCGCCCGTCGTACATCGTCAGGATGACTGTGGACACGCTCAGCTCGGGATTGAGGTGTGACTTGACCATCTCGATGTTCCGCAGCAGCTGGCCCACCCCCTCGAGGGCGTAGTACTCGCACTGGATCGGGATCAGCACTTCGGGCGCGGCGACGAGTGCGTTGATGGTCAGTAGTCCTAGCGACGGCGGGCAGTCGATGAAGACGTAATCGAAGTCGTAGTTCTTGAGCTCGGCAAGCGCGGAGCGCAGCCGTCCTTCGCGGGCCACCATGCTGACCAATTCGATCTCGGCGCCGGCGAGGTCGATAGTCGCAGGCACACAGAACAACCGCTCGTTGTGGGGGCTCCGCTGTATCGCGTCCTGCAGGGGGATCTCGCCGATCAGCACCTCGTAGGAGGACGGGGTGCCGGGGCGATGCTCGATGCCAAGCGCCGTGCTCGCGTTCCCCTGGGGATCGAGGTCGATCACCAGAGTGCGCAGCCCCTGTAGCGCCAGTGCGGCGGCCACATTGACGGCGGTCGTCGTCTTGCCGACGCCGCCCTTTTGATTTGCAATCGTGAACACCCGTTGATGCGGAGGGCGGGGCAGGTGCCCTTGGGCGGCGTGCAGCAAGCGCACCGCGCGCTCCGCCTCGGCCCCGATCGGGGTGTCGAGCTCGGCTTCGTCGGCCCACGACTCCGGAGGAGTCGGGGTCCATGTTTCACGTGAAACATCCGGACGCTGCGTTGCATCGGGGGCAGCTCCGCCGGGCGTCGGTCCGCCCTCGGGGACCGGACTCATCCTGTTCTCCTGCCCGTACGTGACCGCCGGTTGTTGACCCGAACCGTCGGTTCGAGCCTCGCCACGACCGCGGTCGCGGGTGGTTCCAAGTAGTCCGCGCCACATCTCATCACCCTTACATCGACTGCACCGGCCGCCGCCATCACACGCCGGTGCTCCCGGATCTCTTCCTCGGCGCGCTCGCCCTTCATCGCCACCATCCGGCCGCCGGGACGCAGCAGCGGCAGGCTCCACCTGGCCAGCTTGTCCAGCGACGCCACCGCCCTTGAGACAACCGCGTCCATCTCCCCCACTTGCTGTCGCACGGACCGATCATCGGCCCGCCCCCGAATGATCGTGATGTCGAGACCCAGATCGTCGACCACCTCGCGCAGGAATTCGCTGCGCCGAAGGAGTGGTTCGATGAGGGTCAGCCGAAGGTCCGGCCGGGCCAACGCCAACGGTATCCCGGGGAGCCCCGCGCCACTACCGATGTCGGCAATCCGTTCGTCGGCGCCGAGCAGTTCCTCGACCGCAGCACTATTCAATATGTGGCGGTCCCACAGCCGGTCGACTTCCCGGGGTCCGATCAGGCCGCGTTCGACGCCTGCGCCGGCCAGGATTTCCGCGTACCGCTGGGCGTGCTCCACCCTTGATCCGAAGAGGGCCTCAGCGGCCTGCGGTGCCGCGGACACCTCCACATGTTTCACGTGAAACATCCTCCGGATCTCGCGGGCGAGAACTACATCTATGTAACTCGGTCCTCAGTCGACCAGAACGACGACGCGTCGGGACGGCTCCACGCCCTCGCTCTCGCTGTGCACACCGTCGACCGCCGCCACCGCGTCGTGAACGATCTTCCGCTCGAACGGCGTCATCGGCGTGAGCTCCTCGCGCTCCCCGGACTGCAGCACCCGGTGGGCAACCTTGTCGCCCAACGCGGACAACTCGTCACGGCGACGCCGGCGCCAGCGAGCGATGTCCAACATCAGCCTGCTGCGCTCACCCGTCTTCTGGTGCACCGCCAGCCGGGTCAACTCCTGGAGCGCATCCAGCACCTCGCCCTTGCGGCCGACCAACTTGCTCAGCTCGTCGCCGCCGTCGATACTGACCACCGCGCGGTCCCCCTCGACGTCCAGATCGATATCGCCGTCGAAGTCCAGCAGATCCAGCAGCTCTTCGAGATAGTCGCCTGCGATCTCGCCCTCGGCTACCAATCGTTCTTCGAGATCTTCGGTGCGCGCTGGTGCGCTGGCGGCCCCGTTCTCGCCGTTCTCGTCGTCCACCAAATCGTCGGTGCGTTCTGTCGTTTCCGCGTCCGTCATGTCTGTCTCTCCCTCATCCACCGGATATTGCTCCGGTCAACGTTTCCGTTTCCTTGGCCGCGCGCCGGGGCGCGGAGTCGCTCCCGGGCGTGGTGCGGGGTTGCCCGATGTATTGCCCGCACTTGGCTTGGTCGCACTGGAATCCGGCGCATCCCCGTCGGTCCCCAACTCCGTCGCCGTCGACTCCGCATCGGCCGCGCCGTCAGCCGCAGCGGCCTGCACCTTGCGCGCGCGGTTCGGTTTGGCACCGGGTGCAGGCGCGTTGGACGCCCGCCGTTCCTGCGCCTCCAGCTTCTTGGCTTCTTCCTCTTTTTCGATGTGTCCGAACACGTAGTGCTGCTGCGCGAACGTCCAGATGTTGTTCGCGAACCAGTAGAAGATAATCGCCAACGGCAGGAACAATCCGCCGAACACCACACCGAACGGGAACACGTACAGCATCAAACGGTTCATGATCGCCGTCTGCGGGTTGGCCGCCGCCTCGGGGCTCTGCCGCGCGATCGATGCCCGGCTGTTCAAGTACGTCGCGATGCCCGCCATGATCATCACTGGCAGACCGACTCCGACGACTGCCCCGCGGCTGAATTCCGTGAAGGCGTCCAGACCGCTCGATTGAGTCATCGACGCACCCAGCGGTGCGCCGAACAGGTTCGCGTCCAGGAAGTGACCGACGTCGGACGGGCTGAAGATGTAGTTGCCCGTCGCCCGGTTCTGCTCCACGGACAGGTGCGGCCCGAAGCTGCCGCCGAACCCCCCGGTCACTGTTCGGTTGAACGACCGCAGCACGTGATAGAGCCCGAGGAACACCGGCAGCTGGGCAAGCACCGGAAGGCAACCCATCAACGGGTTGAACCCGTGTTCTTTCTGCAGCTTCTGCATCTCCAGCGCCATCCGCTGGCGGTCCTTGCCGTACTTCTTCTGCAGCGCCTTGATCTGAGGCTGCAGTTCCTGCATCTGACGCGTTGTCCGGATCTGCCGGACGAAAGGCTTGTACAGAATCGCGCGAAGCGTGAAGACCAGGAACATCACCGCGAGCATCCAGGCGAAGAAGTTCGACGGGCCCAGAATGAAGGCGAACGCCTTGTACCAAACCCACATGATCGCCGACACAGGCCAGTAGATGATGTCGAGGCTGAACCAATCAAACACGCGCGCTGCTCTCTTCTCGGGACGCTGGGGTACCCGAGAGATCGTGGGCTCCTGCGTCCTCGCTATGGACGTGCGCCGCCCCGCGACGTTCGGGTATTGGATCCCATCCTCCCCGATGCCACGGCCCACACTTCACCAGCCGCACCACTGCCAGCCAACCGCCGCGGATCAAGCCGTACTCGGTGAGCGCATCGACCGCGTACTGGCTACAGGTCGGACTGAACCGGCACGTGGGCATCCTCATCGGAGACACGGTGTGGCGGTACAGCTCGATGAGGAAGATCGCCCCGCGGACAACGGCCCCGCGGACAACGGCTGAGCCGTTACGTCCTACGTGAGCCAGGGAACGCACGGAACCCATTGACATCAGCGTGGTACCCCGTTTCGCGGCCGGGTCCGGCGCAGTGCTGTCCGCAGTTCCTGCTCGAGTCGCGCCGAGATGGTATGCCTGCTGCTCGGCAGCGCCCGGATGACCACCCGATCCTGGGCGTCCAATTCATCGATCATCGTGCGTGCCACATGGCGAAGCCGACGGGCAACCCGGTGCCGCTGTACAGCGCTGCCAACGGATTTCGAGACCACCAGGCCGATGCGGGGTCCGTCGCCCGCCGCGTCACCAGAAGACCGCATTGCGTGCACCACGAGATCGGGCTGCACCGCCCGCACCCCTTGACTGACCGTGGCACTGAACTCCGTGGACCGCATCATCCGGTACCGCGCCGGAAGCACCGCGCTAAATCCCGCGTCGAATCACGCAGTCAGCTTGCGGCGACCCTTGCCGCGACGGTTCGACACGATCGCTCGGCCTGCCCGCGTGCGCATCCGCAGCCGGAACCCATGCACCCGCGCCCGACGACGGTTGTTGGGCTGAAAGGTCCGCTTGCCCTTGGCCACGGCTGTTCACTCCT
>JAVXWV010000721.1:0-25687 GCA_032230775.1 Mycobacterium sp.
CCGTCGGCGGCCGCACCCTGCACCGCGGCAGTGATCACTGCGGGGGGACGGGGGAGGTCTCTCGCACGCTCGACGCTGGTAATGACCAGCGCAACGCCGCCGTCACTTTCCTGGCAGCAATCGAGAAGCCGCAGCACGGGTTCGATCACCCACCTTGAGTTCTGGTGGTCCTCGAGCGTGATCGGCCGTTCGTAGAACCATGCGTCGGGGTTGCGCGCTGCATGGGCGCGGTCGACTACGGAGATGCGGCCGAAATCTTCGTTGGTGACTCCGTAGGTCGACATGTACCGCTGGGCATGCAGCGCGACCCACGCCGCCGGCGTCAAAAACCCGAACGGCGCGTAATTCGCCATGAACATGGGTGTCTCGGCTGTCGGCCGCGCCGTCGATCCGCCGAACCGGAACCCGGAGCGCTCGTTGAAGGCGCGGTAGCACACCACGGCGTTGGCTGTGCCTGTAGCGACGGCCATCGCGGCCTGCACCACTGTGCCCGCTGCGGCGCCGCCTCCGTGGTGTACGCGGCTGAAGAACGTCAGTTCGCCGATGCCGACGTTCCGCGCGATGTCGATCTCGTCGCTCGAGTCCATCGTGAAGGTGACCATGCCGTCGACATCGCTGGCTTGCAGCCCGGCGTCGTCGATCGCTGCTTTGACTGCCTCGCATGCGAGTTGGAGTTCGCTTCGCCCCGACTCCTTCGAAAACTCGGTCTGGCCGATGCCTGCGATGGCCGCCCTGCCGCTTAGGCTCATGTCTCGACTCCCACTCGCTCCGGTCCTCGCTCGTTCCTCGCTGCGATCCTCACTCGCGCTCGCCTCGGTCGAGCTCATGTCTCGACTCTGTCGTCCAGGAGGCTGATCGTCGCCGTGCCCGACACGTGGTCGCCGAGGCTGTTGCTGCCCTTGAAGGCGACCTCGATCAAACCCTCGCCGTCGGACCCCTCCGACTTGCCGGTCACACTGCCGGTGAAGCGCAGCGGATCGTTGGGAAACGAAGGCACGCCCAACCGGATCGCCAGCTTGGTCACCATTGCTTCGGGTCCTGCCCAGTCGGTGAGAAACCGCACGCACAGACCGTTGGTGGTGAGGATGTTCATGAACATGTTCGGCGAGCCTTGCTTCTTCGCGAACTCGGGATCGTGATGCACGGGCATGAAGTCCCGTGATGCGATCGCCCCCGCGACGATCACCGTTGCGGTGACGGGGATCTCGAGAGGCGTGACCTGGTCGCCGAGGTTGATGTCGTGCCAGTCCAGCGTCGCGGTGCGAATGCTGTTGGTCATCGCTGTATTCCTTTCTGCTCCTCGCGTCCGCGGCCTTCTACGTATCCGGCGCCGAGCCGCGCCAACTGCGCCGACGCCGACCCAAGGGTCAGCTCGTTGTGTTTGGCCCACAGGAAATAACGGAACAGGGGATAGGTGATATCGATGCCGATCCCCCCGTGCACCTGCTGAGCGGTTGCCGCGACTCGAGCGCCCGCTTCGGCGGCCCAGAACTTCGCGATGCCGGCCTCTCGGCCCGGCGGCCCACCCTGGCCGAGGAGCCACGCGGCCTGCCACATGGTCCACCGGATCGCTTCGACGTCGATGAACGCATCAGCCATCCGCTGTTGCACGGCCTGAAAGCTTCCGATCGGCCTGCCGAACTGCTCGCGTTCGGTCGTGTACGAAGCGGCAATGCGCAGCGCGCGTTCGGTGACGCCGAGTTGGATCGCGCACAGCCCGACGAGCGCGCGCGCGTACAGTGACTCCACCATCTCCTTGCCGTTGCCGGGAAGCCGGTCCTCTCCCGAAACGACTGCGCCGCTAAGGAATACGTCGGCGTGCGGCTCGCCATTGGTTGTCGCCGCAGGCCGAATATCGACACCGGCGGCGTTGGCGTCAAGCAGGAAGAGACCGACTTCACCGTCATCGAGAGTGGCAGTGATGAGCATCGTGTGGGCGACCTGGGCTGCCGGAACCAGCTCCTTGGTTCCGTCGAGTCGCCAGCCGCTGCCATCGCGTTGCGCAGTGGTGGCGGGGTTGGTCGGATCGGAGCGCCCGGGTTCGGTCAAGCCCGCGGTGAGTAGGCGCGAGCCGATGACGACATCGGGCAGGAACCGCTGCTGCTGGCCGTCGTCGCCGTACCGGGCGATGGTATCGGCGCCAAGAAGAAGGGTCGCGTATGCAGGCACCGGCGCGACGCTCCAGCCCACCTCGGCGAGGAGTAGTGCCAACTCGACGAAACCGTGGCCGCTGCCACCGACCTTCTCGGGCAACGCAATTCCGAGCAGGTCGGAGGTTGCCAGTTCACGCCAGAGGGCGGCGTCGTAGCGCACGTCGCCGCCTTCGAGCTCGGTCAGATGCTCAGGTGTGACTCGGTGCTCGAAGAGTTGACGCGCGACCTTGGTGATCGTCTCTTGTTCTTCGGTGAACGTGAAGTCCATTGGTGAATTGCTCCTCGCGTACGCGGCGGTCTGCGCTTCGTCTACCGCGCCGGGCGGAACTGGTGCAGGACGAGGTCCTTGCCATCGGGGGTGCCGAAGGTCTCGTAGAAGACCTCGACGGGCATGCCGACTTCGACGTCGTCGGGTGCGATCTCGCACAGGTTCGACACCAGCCGCACACCCTCGTCGAGTTCGACCAGCGCGACGATGTAGGGGTATTCCATCAGCGGCATCGGGGGATGCTGCGGCATCACGTAGCTGTACACCGTGCCGCGGCCGGAGGACTCGACGGTGTCCCAGTCGAGCGAGTTGCACGCCGGGCACATCGGACGCGCCGGTTGGCGCAACGCCTGACATCCCTTGCGCCGCTGGATCAAGAGCTTGTGGTCGCGCAGCCCGTTCCAGAAGAACGCGGTGTCCGGGCTGACCGTCGGCGCCAGTCTGGTCGCCATCAGCTGTTGGCCTTGAATCGGAAGACCCGGAACCGCTGGCGGCCGAGTACTTCACCGTTCTGGTCGGTGTAGGTCGATAGCCACGTGACGAAATGGCCGGTGCCAAGCGAGGTCTTCTTTTCGTCGGAGATGTCTTCGAACTTCTGCGTCACGGAGATGACGTCGCCGAGGCGCGGATAGCGTTCGATCTCAAACTCCGAGTTGGTCGCCACGATGCTGGTGAATCCGGCATCCTCGATGAACGACGCCGGGTTGCGCCCCATCTCCATAGGTACGCCACCGCGTTCGGCGATGCCCTCGATCTTGGGGGAGGGCATGATCCATGTCTGCAGCATGACGGGCGGAGACACGATTCCGCCGAACCTCGACTTCGCGGCGAACTCGGGATCGAGGTAGACCGGGTTCATATCGGCGAGCGCGTACGCCCAGTGCCGAATCATCGGCTGGTTCACCGGGTCAGGTGCCACGGTTGGGTTGCCCGATCCACCCGTGGGCTGGCCGATGAGCGCGTCCAGCTTCTTCCGAAACTCCGTCTTGTCTGTCGTCGTCGCTTCTCCCCCTGCCCTTCGGGCGGGCGGTACCCCCACGCTTAAGCGCTCGTCAGAAGTCACTTCGCGTCCCCGTTCTGATTTGCCCGAAGGTCACGTGGTGCGCGCGGCATGAAAAGCCCTGCCATCGCAATGATGTCGCGCTGGAGTTCGTTGGCGCCTCCGCCGAAGGTATTGATCACCGCTATCCGGTAAGCCGACTCGAGCGCACCGCGCAACGGTGCGTCCTCGCCCTTTCGAGTGCCAACGCGGTCAAGTACTTCGAGTAGCTCGCGCGCCACCTGTTGGGTCAGCTCGGTGCCGAACACCTTCACCGCTGATGCTTCGCCCATCCCGAGGGCGCCCTTGGTCATCGCCGCGTTGACCCGCAGGTTCATGATCTTGTACGCCGCGACTTGTGCCTCGACGCGGGCCAGCGCCTGTTGGACCCACGGTTGGTCGATGACGCGACCGCAGTCCAGTTCGGTGGTCTGCGCCCAGTTCAGCGTCTTTTCGAACAACGGCACGAGGGCACCCATGTTGCCCAGCGCCGCGCGCTCGAAGTTCAGCTGCGTGGTGATCAGCCTCCAGCCCTCGTTCTCGCCGGCGACAATAGAACTGGCAGGCACGCGCACGTCGTCGTAAAACGTGTAGAAGGTGGATATTCCCGGCATGGTGTGCAACGGCTTCCACGAGAATCCTGGCGAGGACGTCGGCACAATGAAGATCGAGATGCCCTTGTGCTTCTTGACCGTGGGATCGGTGCGCGTCGCCAACCAGACGTAGTCGGCGTAAGCCGCGCCGCTGGTGAACATCTTGGCGCCGTTGATGATGTAGTCGTCGCCGTCGCGCACGGCAGCCGTCCGCAGCGACGCCAGATCACTTCCGGCGCCCGGCTCGGAATAGCCGATCGCGAATTCGACAGTGCCGTTCAGGATCGACGGTAGGAACTTGTCCTTCTGCTCGTCGGTCCCGTACACCATGAGCGTGGGTCCGACGGTGTTGAGCGTGACAAGCGGGATGGGCGCGTTGACCCGCTGCGCCTCTTCGAAGAAGATGAACTGCTCGAGCGCGGTGAAGCCCCGTCCGCCATACTCTTTCGGCCAGCCGACACCGAGCAGGTTGGCGGCGCCAAGCGCCTGCACGCAGTCCTTGACGGCGTCGCCGCCCTCCATGCGGCCGGCGACGGCGGCGATGCGCTCGGGCGTCATCACTGCCTCGAGCGACGCGCGGATATCGGCCCGCAGCTCTTTCTGGTCCGGCGTGAAGTCCAGATACACCACTAACTCCCCGTTCCCAATCGCACGGGCATGCGCTTGACGCCGGGCACCATCGTTGCTCTCATCCGGTCGACGTCACCGACCAGTTCGAGCTTCGGGTACCTCCCGAGCAATACCTCGAAGAAGACAATTGCCTCGAGTCGGGCGAGCTGAGATCCGACGCATGAGTGCTCGCCGCAGCCGAACGCGATGTGCGGGTTCGGATGGCGATCAATCTTGAATTCCTCTGCGTCCGAACCGAAGATCTCCTCGTCGCGGTTGGCGGAGCCGTAGAGCATCACGACCATGTCGCCCTCGCGGATGAGCTGCCCGCGTATCTCGATGTCGGCCATCGCAGCCCGGGCCATGTGGGTGACCGGGCTGCACCATCGCAGCATCTCCTCGACGGCGCCGGGGATCAGGGTGGGGTCGTCGACTAGCCGGGCGCATTCGTCGGGATGTTCGATGAGTGCCAACGTGCCCAGCGCGATCAGGTTCCTGGTCGTCTCGTTGCCGGCCACGAGCAACAGGAACGCGAAGTTCAGCAGGTCTTCGTCGGTCAGTTTCGCCCCGTCGAACTCAGCGGTGCTCAGGACCGACAGCATGTCATCTTGCGGCTCGGCGCGCCGAGCCGCGATCAGCAGCTGGAAGTACTCGAACAACTCGCCGATGGCCGCGAACGTATCGAGCTCAATTTCGGGATCGGCATTTCCGGTGCACGCGTCGGACCACGTACGGAACTTCTCCCATTCGTCGGGTGGCGCGCCCAGCAACTCGGCGATCATCCGCGTGGGCAACGGCGCGGCGAGGTTTTCGGCGAACTCGATGGTCGACCCGGGTCGGACTTCTTCGAGCACCCCATAAACGATCGCGCGCACCTTCGGCTCGAGAATCGCGACCCGCCGCCGGGTGAACCCCGTGTTGATCAGCTTGCGCAGCTGACGGTGTCGCGGCGGGTCGGTGAAGATGAGGTTGCCCTCCTGTACCGGATTCGGCATCACGGGGTCGGGGATCGTGATGCCCTTGGTGGAGGAAAACTTGTCGGGGTTCGTGGACACGTACCGAATGTCTTCATACTTCAGCAGCGCCCAGAACTTGGTGACATCGTTCCAGCACACCGGCTCTCTCGCGCGCAGCTCCCGGTACGCCGGATACGGGTCGCCCGCGAAGAAGTCGGGCGAGTGCAGAGGGACGTCGGTACGCAGGGCGCCTCCCTCAATACGATCGCGATCAGACATATCGCGACAATATGTCTGATTACACTGTGTCTACTCGCTGCAGATGGGAGTGTCAATCCTCAACGAATCCGTTGTTCATCAAGCAAGTTCGACGAAGGTGATTGACGGACATATCCGACAGGTGTACACCAAGTGTTGATCCATCTGCCTCGGTGAGGAAACGATATGGCCGATTCGCGTCCACTCCTCGATTCGTATCCGCTCTACATCGATGGCCGCTGGGTCGACCCCGAGCGTGGCCGCTACGACGACATCTCGCCGGCCAGCGGGGCGACGATTGCGCAGGCCCCTGACGCCAGCCTCGCCGACGTCGACACCGCGATTTCAGCCGCGCGGCGGGCGTTCGACTCCGGGCCGTGGACCAACGCCACGCCTGAGGAACGCGGGCGGTGCCTCAACCAACTGGGCACTGCGCTGATGCAGCACGCCGACGAGTTCTTCGCGCTGTCGCAGGCCGAGTGGGGCTGCATCGCGAACGAACGGCTGATCCAGGTCGACGGTCCAGCGTTCATGGCGATGAACGCAGGCGAACTCGCCGCGGAGCTGACCGACGAGCCGATCAACGCATTCGGGGCCGCCGGGACCACGCTGCTACGTCACGAGCCGCTGGGTGTCGTTTCGATCCTGACGCCGTGGAACTTCCCACACAGCCTCAACGTGATGAAGGTGAGCCGCGCGTTGGCTGCAGGCAACACCGTGGTGCTCAAGCCGTCACCACTGACACCGCTGGCGGGCCTCGCCCTCGCGCGAATCATTGACGAGCACACCGATATTCCACCAGGTGTGGTAAACGTCGTCACACCGAGCGGCATCGAGGCGAGCAAGCTGCTGACCACCGACCCGCGGATCGACATGGTCAGCTTCACCGGCAGCTCTGCTGTCGGACGTGAGGTGATGGCCGCCGCGGGCGGCACGATGAAGCGGATTCTGCTTGAGTGTGGCGGAAAGTCGGCGGGCATCTTCCTCGACGACGTCGAGGTGACCGACGAACTGCTGGAACGGATCCTCTTCGATGGGTGCTCGCTCCACGCCGGCCAGGCCTGCATCCTGCAGAGCCGCCTGCTGCTGCCGGAGCCTATCCACGACGAGGTCGTTGACCGGCTCGTGGAGTTGGCCGGGCGCATAAAAGTCGGTGACCCAACGGATCCTGAGGTGGGGATGGGCCCGCTCATAAGCGGTGCGCAGTTGGAGCGTGTAGAGGCACATGTGGCGGCCGCAGTGAATGCCGGCGCCACACTGGTCGCCGGCGGTCGCCGGCCACCCGATCTGAACAAGGGCTTCTACTTCGAGCCGACGATTCTGACGGGCGTCACCCCGGACGCGTCCATTGCCCAGGAGGAAGTGTTCGGACCCGTGCTGACGGTCCTTCGCTACCGTGACGACGACGACGCCGTGGCGATCGCCAACAACTCGCAGTACGGGCTGTCCGGCGCGGTCTGGGGCGCCGACGTCGATCGTGCGGTTGCGGTCGCACGCCGCGTTCGCACAGGACAGATCGCCGTAAACGGTTGCATCCCAGGCGATGCACCGTTCGGCGGATTCAAGCAGAGCGGACTGGGCCGAGAAGGCGGCGGGCTGCCAGGTCTGCATCAGTACATGGAGCCGAAGGCCATCGGAATTCCAGCGTGACGGCACCTCTGGACGGGATGCGCGTCGTCGAGATCGCCGGGGACATCGCGGGCCCGTACTGCACGAAGCTACTCGTCGACCTCGGCGCCGACGTGACCAAGATCGAGCCGCCATCGGGAGATCCGCTGCGCCGGTGGGGGCCGTTTCCCGGCGGCGTACCAGACCCCAATCGATCGGGATTGTTCGAGTACCTGAATGCCGGAAAGCGTGGCGCCACACTGGATCTTGAGCGCGGCGTCTCTGCCGTAGGTGAACTGATCGCACAGGCGCATCTGCTGGTCGACGGAATGCGGCCGGGAACGCTTGACCGCGCGGGGCTCGACACCGACTCAATGCGGGCCCTGAACCCGGGCCTCGTCGTCGTTCGCATCTCGGCCTTCGGACAGAACGGTCCGCTGCGCGACCGCGATGCCACACCGTTGACCGTGCAGGCGGCGTCGGGCTGGGTGAACAACCGGGATCCCGGCAGGCCGCCGGTGCAGGCCGGTGCCAGGATCTCCGAGTACGTCGCAGGCGGGTACGCCGCGCTGGGTGCCCTAACTGCACTAAGGGCCCTGTCTACCAAGACAAGTCGGCTCGTCGAGGTTGATGTATCCGTTCTCGAGTCGCTGCTGTCGACGCTTCCGTACCCGATGCTGATGGCCGAAAAGATGCGTAGCCGCGGGTTGCCGGCCAACACCAAGTCGGCGCTGATGATGGGCATCGTCCGAGCAGCGGATGGCTGGCTTGGGATCAACTGTCTGACGGGACAGCACTGGCTCGACGCGTGCGCGATGCTGGGACTGCCCGAGTATGGAGAGCAGCAGATCCCGATCATGCTTGGCGGACCGGAACGCGGTGAGTTCTTCGAGAAGGCGCAGCCATGGCTTTCGGTGCAAACCGTGGCCGAGATCGTCGAATTGAGCCAGGCGATGCGGGTTCCCGCCTCGCCCGTCAACGACGGCGCAATGGCGTTGGCATGCCCCCAATATGTCGAACGCGGGTTCTTCGTCGAGGCAGGTGGCCCCGATTGGTCGTTCCGCCGGCCGAGCGCGCCTTTCCGTCTGTCGAAGTCCCCGGTGCTACCGCCCCGGCCCGCGCCTCCGCTGGGTTCTCAGGCGTCCGTCGACAATGCATCACCGGATCGCGTGAATGCCGGCGCAGCGGTCGATCCCTCGGCGCCGTTCGCGGACATCAAAGTCCTTGACCTGACGACGTTCTGGGCTGGCGCGTACCTCACGTGCTATCTCGGTGGGTTCGGCGCTGACATCGTGAAAGTGGAATCGATCCAGCGACCCGACGGGCACCGCTATTCGGGTGCGTGGGCCTACGAGGGCGACGATTGGTACGAGCGAAGCGGGATGTGGCAGGGCACGAACCTCAACAAGCGCGACATCACGCTGGATCTCACATCCGATCAGGGGCGCGACCTCGTGCGCCGGCTTGTCCGAGACGCGGATGTCGTCGTGGAGAACTTCTCGCCGCGGGTGATCGAGCAGTTCGGACTGGACTACGAGTCGCTCGTCGAGCTGAAGCCCGACGTGATCCTCGTGCGAATGCCCGGGTTCGGCCTACAGGGGCCGTGGCGCGACTACGTCGGTTGGGCGCTCAACTTCGAGCAGACCTCGGGCATGTCGGCGGCCACCGGCTATGCCGAGGGTCCACCATGCAACCTGCAGGGACCTGCCGACCCTATCGTCGGGGTGCACGCAGGCGTCGCCCTGCTCGCCGCGCTCGAGCATCGGCGCAGGACCGGTGAAGGCCAACTCGTCGAAATCGCGCAGATCGAGGTCGCGGCGTGCGTCGCCGCCGAGCCGGTGATCGAATACTCGATGAACGCGGTTGTCCGGCCGCGCGAAGGCAATCGCAGTCGGGGTTTTCTGCAGGGTGTCTACCCAGCCGCTGCGGATGATGAATGGGTGGCACTCTGCGTGCGCGACGATGCCGACTGGGCGCATCTGGTCGAGGCGATGGGGCGACCCGACCTGCTCGAGCGGACCTTGGCGCACGACGAGTTCGACACTGTGGTTGCCGCCTGGACGCGAACCCAGACCGCGGCGGAGATCGTCAATGTCCTTAGCGCGCAGCACGTTCCGGCCGAGCAAGTGCTGGCAGCTGAGCGGATGTACGACATACCCCAACTCGACGTGCGCGGGTATTACCAAGAGGTTGATCATCCGATCACAGGACCGCACCGCTATCCGGGCTGGCCGTTCACGATGACACCCGGCCCCAGCCGCCACCACCGCTTCGCGCCGCCGACGCTTGGACAGCACAACGACGAGATCCTGCGGGGCCTCGGCCTTACCGATGACGAGCTCGGCGACCTGCGCGCGCGACGCATCATCGGTGAAACGGCGCTCAACGCGTAGACGTCAGGCGGCGTTGCTCGGTTCTCCTTCCGAGTTATCGGGCTCGGTAGTGGATGACTCCGGCTTCTCGGGGCTGAAGAATTCGGTCACCGTGTCTGTCAGCTGCGTGAGCAGGGTTTTCTTGGGTGTCTTGGTGGACGGGTTCGGCGTGAACATGTTGCCGTCCTCGGTGACCTTCCCGAGCGTTGGCCCTGTTTTCGTCAGAGGTGACACCGGCGGGACGGCCGGGGGCGTGGTCGACGAGCCGGACGGCGCCTGCGGCGGTGCCGGGTCTGTTGCCCCGGCGCTGGGCGGATCGTTGTTCACTAGCGACTCTTGCGGCTCGTTCGCCAGCGACTTTTGCGGCTCCTTCACTAGCGACTCTTGCGGATCCTGAGGCATCGACTTCGCGTTGATCGAGGGTGACTTCGTCGGCTCAATCGTGGGAGTGACCGGCGCGGGGATCGCCTCCCCTTCGGTGGCGAAGTTGTCCACCCCTTCTCCGGGCGTACCCGGAACCTTGGCGATGGTCTCGATGATTCTCTCCGGCGGTGTGATCAACGAAAACGTGACGGGACGTTCCGGATTCAGATTCTCGCGATCGGTGTAGCCCATATCCACGAGCACTCGCAGCACCGGCTCGATGGCGCTTAGCACCGGTTCGGTGAACGGCGTCAAACCGAGGGCGCTGGCGAGTTGCCGTACCGGAGCAAGCAGCGGCAGATGCGCGGCCTGAACGAACACGTAGTGGTCGGTCACGACCTGCCCGTCTACCTTGTGCGTGACGTCTTTCACCAAGACACCCGGACCGTGCTCTCCGGTCTGCGGGTTGTAGTCGACGCTGTCGTAATACTGGTCCGGGTGAACGTACGCAATCGCCAGAAGCGTGTTCAAGAGCGACAGCGGGTTGAAGTAGGCGGGGAAATCGGCGTACGGGTCGTACTCATTGGTCACGTACGTGGTGCCGTACGGCGACGGTTGTGCGGGGCCGGTCGACGTCACGAAGAACGGGATGGACACACCGGGGAACCGCGCGAAGATGCCACCGTTCGGGACATTCGGCGACGCGATCATCACGAAGCGCAGGTCGTCCGGCTGTGGCGCGCCGTCGACGCCAGGCATAAGACCGCGTCGTACGTTCTCGGCGACGATCGCTCCCTCCGAATAGGCGACGACGAGAAACGGGGGGCAGGATTTGGTCGGGTCGTCGCAGGACGGATGCCTGATCGCATCGTCCAGCACCGGGACGCCCGCAGCGACGCTGCTGTCGATGAAAAATGACGCCGGGTAGTTGACGGGAATGTACCGGAAACCGGTTGGAAGGACTTTGTCCTGCAGCTTGTCCGGGATGCGGGCCGCTGCCGGGTCGCCCCGTCCGCCGATGCCGATTGTGGAGGCCGCGAGTTGCACCTGTGGAATGTCCACAGTGTTGTTGGTCGCATGACCGAACACCAGGACGGTCGACACCACCGCGACGGTGACGCTGAGCAGTAGCATTGACGGCGACCGTCGTCGCTTTTGGGTCGTTTGCTTTGCCGAGGAAGCTCGACGATTCTCTTGCCGATGCTTTGCCACAACGCGCCCCTCACGGTCGCCGCGGTGTCCGATCCGTGTCGGATGCTATCGTATTGCACGGACTTTGGCGTGGCAATGGATAGAAAAATCCGATCGGCGCCTCTTAGCTGGAGCGGTCGCCGGTTTTAACTTTGTGCCGCGGTCGCTTGCACCATCGACCAGTACATCTGTTCGCGCTCAGTTAGCTCGTTCGACGTGATCGCACCGAACGCAGCGGCATCGCGCGCGAACCGGGCCGGGGCGTCGGGAAGAGCGTCGGGCCCCTCGAGCCGGAAGCAGCTCGGTGTGAGGGGGCCGAACAGCAGGGCGCGGCGCAGGTGTGGCCAGTTCTGCAAGCGGGGCTCGACGCCCGCCGCGCGGGCGAACGTCAAAGCCACCAGGTTCATCCGGGTTCTCTGCGACATCCCGCGCCGCGAGCGATACGCATCGATGGACGACCGTCCGGCGGCCTCACTCGTCGCCGGGATCGCGCCGCCCCACGTGTAGGCGATCCACCGTGCCTGCAGCTCAAGCGGAAGGAAGTAGCCGCCGGATTGATCCCACATCCCCACAAACGCGAGGCCAGGCAGGTCGGGATGGAACGTGTATCGATCCGCGTCCAGGTGCACCGCGTCGAGGTCAACGGTCGCGCGAATGTCCTCGCTCAGATAAGGCAGATGCAGGTCGAACCCCGTGCCGAAAACGATTCCGTCGAACTCCTCGGCGTTCCCGTCGACGAAGGTCACCGTCGCGTTCGCGATGGACTCCATCCACGGTCGCACCGCGATCAGGCCCTCGGCGACCAGCGGTAAGTACTGCTGGCTCAGGGTGACCCCGGCGGCGAAAAGCGAAGGGTCCGGCGCGGGCGCCCCGTACTGCTCGGGGCTTCCGCCCGCCTCGACAACGATCTCCTTCAGTTGCCGGTCGACCTCCGCTGCGGGGAGGCGCTCGTTCGCGATGGTTCCGTATCGCGTGAACATCCGGTGGCCGGAGGGCACTCCGGCGGCGAACTTCGGCAGGACGTATCGCTGTCGCCGCTGGGCGACCACGACGCGGGCCGCACCGAGCTGGGCGAGATCGGCGGCGATCTCCAATGCGCTGATCGCGCCACCCGCGACGAGAACACGCTTGCCGCAATAGGGCACGTGCCCCCTGTACTGGTAGGTGGAGATCACTCCGGCCGAGCCGGCGAAGGTGTCGAGCCCGGGAACGGCTGGGATGGAGGGAGATTGGAACCTACCGGTCGCCACCACCACTCTGTCGAAACGCTCGGTTGTGCCGGTGTGGCCGACGACCCATCCGCCTTCGTCCCGGCTCACGAGCTCGATCCGAGTGCTGAACCGGATGCACGACGCGAGGCCGAACATCTCGGCATAGCGATGCAGGTAGTCGAGGATGGAGCGGCCCGGCGGGTAGACGAGGTCGCCTTCGGGCTCGAGGTCGCTGAACGCTGTCGTGATGCCACTGGTGTTGGTGTGCATCGTCGGCCACACACCGCTCAGGTCAGGCAGGCCTGTCCACTGGCCGCCCAGCATCGGAGCCTGCTCGAAGATCGTCGGCTCGAATCCCTGCGAAGACAGCCAGCGCGACGTCACCAGCCCGCCAGGTCCGGCACCGATCACGGCGACGCTTCCCGCCATCGGGGAACTGTCGCACGCCGCCGCTCAGACTGAAGCTCGTTTCGGGCACGCGAGACCGTCTCGCTGATTATGGTCCGAGGTACGCGGAGGCAAGGAGACGTCAATGGCCAAGCTGCGGTTCGGATACTTCATCGCACCGTTTCACCGCTCGGGTACCAACCCGACATTGGCGTTACAGCGAGACCTCGAATTCGCCGAGCATCTCGACGCACTGGGCTTCGACGAGATTTGGTACGGCGAGCACCACTCCGCGGGCAGCGAAATCATCAGCTCACCCGAGATCTTCATTGCCGCAGCGGCCGAACGGGCGAAGCGAATCCGCTTTGGCACCGGCGTCATCTCGCTCTCGTACCACAACCCGCTGTGGGTCGCCGACCGCTTGATGCTGCTCGATCACCTCACCCACGGCCGCATCATCGGCGGGATGGGGCCGGGCTCGCTGCCAAGCGACTCCGCGATGATCGGCCTGACTCCGACCGACACCCGTGAACTCCTCGAGACCAATCTCGACATCGTCGTACGCCTGCTGGCCGGGGAGACCGTGACCGCAAAGACCCCCACGCACGAATTGTTCGACGCGCAGCTGCAACTCGCGCCGTACTCAGATGGAGGGATTCCGTTGGCCGTGGCGGCCGTCGCCTCGCCGACGGGTGCGCGGCTGGCAGGCAAGCATGGCATCGGCCTGCTGTCGATCGGGGCCACATTGATCGTCGAGGGCTTTGACGCGGTGGCCTACCACTGGGGCATCGTCGAAGAGCGGGCTGCCGCGTTCGGCACCCAGGTCGACCGCAACAACTGGACCCTCGTCGGACCGATGCACATTGCCGAGACCGAGGAACAGGCCCGCGCCGATGTTCGATTCGGCATCGCGCCGTGGTTTCGGTACTTCCAGAAGGTCGCCGCGTTCCCGCAGATGACCATGCCGGGCGATCAGGTCGACGAGATGATCAACATCATCAACGACGCGGGCGCCGGCGTGATAGGCACGCCCGAACAGGCGCGCACTCAGGTGCAGCGGTTGTGGGATCAGTCCGGCGGGTTCGGCTGCTTCCTGCAGATGGGCCACGAATGGGCGAATCCGGCGGCGACAAAGCGGTCCGCCGAACTGGTCGCCGCCGAAGTCATGCCCCACTTCCAGGGGCAGGCGCAGCCGACACTGGACGCGGCGACGCGCGCCAGCGAAACACGGGACGACCTTGCCCAGACGCAGCTTCAGGCGATCGACCACATGACCAAGAAGTACCAGGACGAACTCGACTCAAAATGAACGTCTACCGTGGCGCCGCCGTCGCCTCCGCCACGATGTTGGGTTCGTGTTCCGTGTGCCGCCGGGTCGCCAGCACGCAGCCTGCCAGAATGAGAGCCAACGCTGCCACGTTAAACGGCGTCAATGGCTCGTGCAGCACGATCACCCCGGCCGCCAATGCCACCGCCGGGTTGATGTAGGTGAACACCAGCGCACGCGCCGCGCCGACCTCGCGGATGAGCGCGAAGAACACCAGGAACGCCAGCGCCGTGCAGATCACCGCCAGCCCGCCCAACGCCAAGAGCACCCGAGTGGACGGCATCGCGGTCGGCCACGTCGCTGCCGCCGGAGCGGCGTACACCAATGCGGCGAACCCAAGGCACACCGCGGTCATCGGCAGTGCCGGGACGTCGGCCAGGTACCGCGCCGCGATCAACGGAGCGATCGCGTAGCACGTCGCGACCATCAGCACCTCGATGATCGGCCAGGTGCTCCCGCCGATGTGCGGGCCGGCCAGCACCGCGACCCCGCAGATGCCGATCGACAGGCCGATGATGCGTTTGTAACCCAGTCGCTCGCCGCCGGTGAAGCGGTCGACAACCGCGGCAATGATGGGTGATGCGGCGATGAGCAGACCGGTCATCGAACTGGTCAGATGACGCTCGGCGTCCGAGAGCAGCCACCACGCGGCGATGATCTCGAAGAACGCGAACCCCAGCAGAGCCTTCCAGTGGCTGCGGACGATCGTCAGGGTCTGCCGGGAAAAGGCTAGCGGCAGCAGCACGGCAGCGCCGACGGCGACCCGGGCGAACACAAGCACCGGAACCGACACACCCTCGACGGCGATCTTGATCATCAGGTAGGGGATACCCCAGATGAGGCTCATCGAGAGGAACAGGATCCATCCACGCGAGCTCACGTACATACCCTACGAAACGTGGACAAGCGGAATTCCCGGGTGGCGGTCACCGAAGGCGTCGCCATGCCGGTTCGCTAACGCGCCGAATGTGTCGTTTGTTGCGGCGAATCACGGGTGAACGCCGCAACAAACGATACGAATCGGGACGCCTACGCCTTCGTCAGCTCCGCGTATCGCGCGACGTGGAAATCCGTCGAGCCGAACTCGAACTGTAGAGCGGTGAGTCGCTTGAAGTAGTGGCCGATTGCCAGTTCCTCGGTCATGCCCATTCCACCGTGCAGCTGCACCGCCTGCTGACCGATGAATCGGGCCGCCCTGCCGATCGTCGCCTTCGCGGCCGATACCGCCCGCGCGCGGGCATCCGGCTCCGCCTCGAGGTTCAGCACCGCGAGATACACCGCGGCGACGGCCTGCTCGAGCTCCATGTACATGTCGACCATCCGGTGCTGGAGCACCTGGAAGCTGCCGATCGGCTGCCCGAACTGCTGGCGCTGTTTGCAGTATTCGACGGTGTCGGCCAACACCTTTCGCATGCATCCCACCGCTTCTGAGCAGATCGCCGCCGCACCCTCGTCTCGGGCCTGTGCAAGCGACGGCCACGCCTGGCCCTCCTCGCCCAGCAGAATTGCTGGCACGCCGTCGAACCGAAGGTCGGCGGCACGCCGATCGTCGACGGTCCGGTAGGGATGGGCCTCAATTGACGACAAGTCGGCATCGACCAAGAAGAGCGACAGCCCGCCGGGCGTGCGCGCGGTGACCAGGAGGTGCGTTGCCAATGGTGCGCTCATCGCTACGATCTTCGACCCACGCAGAACGCGTCCGTCGCCCGCCCGTTCGGCGATGGTCGACACATCCTGCCAACGCTCACCGGAGCCCGACTCGGTGGCCGCCAGTGCCACGATCGCGGTGCCTGCGACCACCTTCTCCAGCAGTGCGGTGGCCGCCGGGTGGCCCGCCCGCCGCAGCAGTCCGCCTGCCACCACGACCGTGTCGACGTAGGGCTCCACCACAAGCGCATGTCCGAGCGCCTCGGCGATCACCATGACTTCGACTGGGCCACCACCGATTCCGCCCACGGTCTCGGGCAGCGCGGCGCCAAGGATGCCCAGTTCGTCGGCAAATCCGCGCCAGATGTCGGGTTGCCAACCGGCCCCGGTCTTGGCCGCGGCGCGGCTCTTCTCAAGGTCATATCGCGTCGACAGGAACTTGCCGAGCCCGTCGCGCAGCAGTTCCTGTTCCTTGCTCAGATTGAAGTCCATCTACAGCCCCAAAGCCGCTTTGGCGAGAATGTTCCTCTGAATCTCGTTGCTGCCGGCGTAGATCGAGCCGGCCCTGTCGTTGAAGTAGCGCAATGGTGCGACGGCCTGCCATGCCTCGCCGCTGACGTAGCGGTCCGGAGGTGGCTCGTACTCGGACACCGGCCCACCCGGCCATGTCGCGTGCGGTTGATAGACCCGTCCGCGGGGTCCCGCGGCCTCCAAGGCCAATTCGGTGAGCGACTGACTCAATTCGGTCGCCACCACCTTCAGCATCGACGACGCCGCGCCTGGGTTCTTGCCCTCCGCCACCGCGGCCAGCACCCGGTACTCGAGGATCTCCAGCACTTCGGTTCGAATGCGGGCGTCGGCCAGCTTGCGGGCGAACGCCGGGTCGTCGCTCAGACTGCCGCCGCCCGGTGCGGGTGCCTCGGCGGACACGGCGGCGATTTCTTCGGCCATCACCTGCAGCGCAGGCGAGGCAGCGCCACCGCCACGCTCGAACTCCAACAGATACTTCGCGACGGTCCAGCCGTCATCGATCTGGCCGAGCACATTGGATTTAGGCACCCGCACCTCGTCGAAGAACACCTGGTTCTGGATCTCCTCGCCCGACGTCATCACCAGCGGACGGATCTGAATGCCCGGCGTGGACATATCGATCAAAACGAACGTGATGCCCTGCTGCCTCTTCGCAGTCCGCGATGTGCGCACCAGTCCGAACATCCAATTCGCTTCGCCGGCGTGCGTCGTCCAGATCTTGCTGCCGGTGCAGATTAAATGATCGCCGACCCCCTCATCCAAGACAGCCGCCATCGACAGCGCCGCCAGGTCCGAGCCGGCCTCGGGTTCGGAGTAGCCCTGGCAGAAGAACACCTCGCCGGTCAGGATCCGGGGCAGGAAGAACTCCTTCTGCGTGTCCGTGCCAAACTTGACGATCGCGTGGGCGACCATCCGGATGCCCATCGGCGACAACGACGGAGCCCCCGCCAGTTGGGATTCCCGGCTGAAGATGTAGTGCTGGGTCAGGCTCCAGTCACAGCCGCCGTACTCGACGGGCCACGCAGGCGCCGCCCAGCCGCGTTCGTGCAGGATCCGCTGCCATTCCATGCTCGCCTCGTGATCGGCATACACGCTTGTCATGAGGCGTCCGGCCAGCCTCAGTTCGGGCGTCAGCTTGTCCTGCAGGAACGCGCGCACTTCATCGCGGAACGCCGTGTCGGTTGCCGACCACGCCAGGTCCATCGCTTCCCCCTGTCCGCCGGAGCGTTATGCAGAGAGAGTAAACCTAGTTAGTTAAGTGGGTGACAAGGGGTCCCTCATGAGGTTCCCGGTGACTGGGCAACGAACAACCGCAATAATCGGAGGCGTGGAGCGGCGAAGGGACGAGCGGGATATCGAATCCCCGATGGCCCTCCTCAAGGAGCTGCCGGCGATGGTGGTACTGGAACGTTTTCCGGTGCCCGTGCTGGCCATCGCGGAGGATGGCGCCATCCTCTTCGCGAACAAGGCATTCGCCGAGATGTTGGGGTACCCAGCCGACACCGTTACGACGTTGCAGTTTCGGCGGATCTTCCACACTCTGCCCGCCGACGAATCCGCCGTGTCGGTCGTACGCGCCCATGCGGACCTGATCGTCGAGCTCTTGCACCAGGACGGCTCGATCGTGCGCGCCCGGATGAGCAAGTCCGCTCTGCTGCGTGGCGACGACCCGGTGGCGCTGGCGACGTTCCAGGACCTGACCGAACGATTGTGGGTCGACGAGCTGTAGTCAGTCGGCTACCGGTGCGGGGGAGTGCCGCATCGACTCGCGCGCCAGGAACTCGTCGAAGTAGGATAGCGATTCCTGGCTCACAATCGCAGGCAGTAGCACCTTCCACGTCCCCGCCACCC
Source organism: Mycobacterium sp. (assembly GCA_032230775.1). Lineage (GTDB taxonomy): Bacteria > Actinomycetota > Actinomycetes > Mycobacteriales > Mycobacteriaceae > Mycobacterium. The sequence goes on from JAVXWV010000721.1 coordinate 18,365, forward strand.
GCTGCCACACGTCTGCACCGGCCGTGGTCGCATCCGACAGCAGCTCCGCCCCAAGCATCGAGCCGACGATCGTCTCACTGACGGCCTGCGGATCGAGGTCGGCGCGAAGGTCGCCCTCGTCGATTGCTTTACGAGTTCGCGCCGTCATCTCTGCCACCCAGATGCGACACGTGTGTGCGGCAGCATCGTTGAACTGACCGAAGGCGCGCAAGAGTTGTGTTCCGCCGCGGGCGATCTGGTCGGTGCTCAGAAGGTCTGCAACGACGAACACTCCGTGGATGACGCTTTCCAGCGTCGGCGCAGAGGATGTGGTGATGCTACGAAACGCCTCGACGATATGGGCACTGCCCTCTTCGATGATCGCCGACGCGAGCGATTCCTTTGAGTCGAAGTGGTAGTAGAGAGCGCCTTTCGTCATCTCGGCTCGCTCGATGATGTCACCCAATCCGGTAGCCGGATAACCGATTTCGTTGAACAATTCGACCGCGGATGTGATGATTTTTCTGCGGGTAGCCTCGGATCGCGCTTGGCGCACCATTGTCCGAGTACCTCCGGAAGTCCGTCGGCCTACCCGCGGTGGCGACGGCCTGAAAGGGAATCCTAATTCATCAGCTCAGAGCGGTGTCGCGTTCTTGATCGCAACAGCTGTGCGCCGCTTGATGAACTGGTTGAGGTAGTCGACCCGGTCGGGTTTGACGAAACCCGGGAGAACGAGCGCCCACATCTTCTCCAGGTCGTTAAGGAATCGGTCGGGGTCGGTCAGATTACTCGTCTGGCGTAGGCCGAGGTACATCGACACCAGCAGCCTGGCGACACTCTCCGAGTCGCAATCCTTCGTGATGTCGCCGTCTCTGACGGCCTTGCGTGCAATCGCGGCGAATGCCGTCACCCACTGCCCCAGGACATTTGCCTGCAGTCCGTCGGCGCGGCCAACGGACTCAAGCAGATTCAATCCGGCTCGGGCAATCTCGTCGCCGATGTCCTCGATGGCGACAAGGTAGGAGATGTCGATCAAGGTCTCCAGGCCCGAGAGTTTTTGCGCGAGCAGCTGGTCGATCGACGCTCGCGCCACCGCCGCGCGGTGCTCGATGATCGCCGACGCCAGCGCATGCTTGGACCGGAAATGGAAGTACATCGCGCCCTTGGTGACTTCCGCGTCGGCGAGAATGTCGTCAAGGCTGACCAAGCTGTACGACTTGCGCGCGAACTGCCGCGAAGCCGCGCGGAGGATCTGCAGCCGCGTGGTGTCCGCTCGTCTGTCGAGTTGCTCGGTCAGTTTCGGACCTCGGAATCTGGACCCTGGCGCCGGAGGACGGGTAATAGCGGTTTCCGTAAATTAATCAATGCCCGATTCTTTCACCTGCCGCCCATAACAGGCAGGCACAAACGCAGACGCGCCGGTCTTGCAGCGCACACCCGTCAACGGTCGTCCTTGTTGCGCCCAACGCCCGGTTTCGGGGCAAAGTAATTGTCAATACTGTAAGTCATTTTTTCACCTGTATATCGGCCAAAGAGTATGTATGGTACTGGATGTGATGACTCCTGGTCGGCCGGAGTCCGGGGGGGCTCTGACGAATGATTCCGAGGTCAAGGGCCCGGGTTGCGACCGATTTCACTATCGCCCAGCAATTCTCGGTGGTATTTTCATGCCGTTGCCATGGTCCGCGTCGGCAAACCCCCTCGAACCCCTACGGGGGCCGTGGCAACGTCACGTCGGCAGTTCGCGGTAATGGCGCAGTTCGTCAATATTCGCGGCTCCCAAATTGACGCCTTTGCTGCGTCCCGGGTGACGCGGCATCGGTTTTCGAGCGATATAGCAATACCGAGGTAATTAACGGTGATGTGGGACGAAGAAGTCGACGTGGTTTGCACCGGCTCCGGAATAGCAGGACTGGCACACGCGGTGACCGTCGCTGCCCTGGGAGGGGAGGCTTTCGTCGCCGGTGGACGCGGCAACACCCAACCGATGGGTTCGGCCGTCGCGGTCCGCTCGCGTGTCGGCCGGCTGCAGTGGCTCGATGTCGATGTGCGGGATCCGGAGACCAACGAGTACTTCGCGGCCCTGTCATCCGACCTCGGCCCGCTGACCCGGTCCGCAGGGAACGTCGACGTCCCGATCAGGGTGGTGGAGCACGCGGAGCCGATTGATCCACGCGGTGCCGTAGCGCCCTTCGTCGGTGCCCGGCTCAGGAACTGGGCCGCGCGTTGCCTGGTGTCGCCGTACGGGTACCTCTACACCCGGGTATCCGACTGGCAGTCGACCAAGCTGCGCACCGTCGAAGGGGATTCGCTCGAGTTCGCTGAGATCGGCTCGATCACACCCGATCCCGCCAATATCGGTGGCTCGGTCTTGGAGTTTCTCATCGCCCAGGCCCGAGACCGAGACATCGAGGTTAATCGCGCCACCTCGCTACGGCGCATCGTGTTTGAGGAGGGCGTTGTGGTGGGCGCCGAGTTCGAAACGCCGGATGGCCCGATGGCCGTCCGTGCCCGCCACGGCGTGGCCGTCGCAGGCGGCGGGCCGCAGGGCGCCATGGCGACGGGGCAGTCATTACCCGCCGACGATCCCACCCTCCGGGTATGCCTCGTCGCCCAGACTGCCAGCCGCTTCGGTCGCGTCGAGTTGTTCACCTCCGAGCCGTTTGTTGCGCGAGCAGCGTCGACTTGTCGCCCGGTCGACCGGCACGTACGGGCGAACCTGCACGAGACGCAGAGCCACCTACAGACGTGGCGATGCGGAAAAGGCGACGGGTACCCGTCCAACGGCCAGTAGGGCCTCCATCGCGCTGCCGACTACGGGGCGCGACAACAGGAATCCCTGCGCGCGGTAACAGCCGTGGCGCAACAACGTCAGCGCCGCAGTCTCGGTCTCCACTCCCTCGGCGACGAGCGCCAAGCCGAATGCCTCGGCCAGCGCGATGATTGCCCTAACGATCGCGAGATCGCCAGGATTTGAGCCGAGGTCGCGGACGAACCCCTTGTCGATCTTGAGTGTGTCGACGGGAAGCGACTTCAGGTGCGATAGCACGCTGTAGCCCGTGCCGAAGTCGTCGATTGCGACCTGGACGCCGACCTCCTTGAGCCCGGCTAGCGTGATTCGTGTGGTCTCGATGTCTTGAACCACAACGCTTTCGGTGATTTCCAAACACACGGATCCGCGTTCGAGACCGAATTCGGAGATGATGCCTGCGACCGATTCCACGAAGCCGTCGGTGACCAGCTGAACCGGCGACACGTTGATGCGCAGTACCGCGTCGTGCCCCACCCCGCGTGCGCGCCACGCCGCGAACTCCGCGCACGCCGAGCGCATCACCCAACGCCCCAATTCGCCTGCCAGGTTTATCGATTCGGCCACGCCGATGAAAGAGTCAGGCGAAAGGAGTCCGCGGGTGGGATGCTCCCATCGCACCAGCGCCTCGGCGGCCAATATCTCGCCGGTGCGCATGTCGACTTCGGGCAAGTAGTGCAGCACCAGCGAGCCGTTTTCGATCACGCTCTGCAGATGGAGCTCGATGTCGTTGCGAAACTCGCTTTCCAGCGACATGTCGTCGGAGAAAACCGCGATCTTGTTGCCGCCGGAGTTTTTGGCGGCGAGCACCGCCTGATCTGCCCGGCGGAGGAGATCTGATGTGGTGTCATGACCCGGAACGCCGAGTGCCACACCAATGCTCACTGTCCGCGTCAGCATCTCACCGTCGATCGACACCCGTTCGCATAGCCTCGACTGGAGGCGATAGGCCAGTGCCTCCGCCGTATCGGAACCCATCGGCGACGCGGGCACGACGACGAACTCGTCGCCGCCGAGGCGGGCGATCAGATTCGGGCCGTCGGCGCCTTCTCGGAGTCGTTCGGCGAGGATGCGGATGAACCAGTCACCGGCGGTGTGGCCGAGGTAGTCGTTGATGGCCTTTAACCGGTCGAGGTCGAAGAACAACGCCGACACGGGTCCCGGCTGGCCGGCGGCCAGTCTCGCGTCGAGGTGCGCCAGCAGCGCGCGGCGGTTGTGGAGTCCGGTCAGATCGTCGTGTTCGGCAAGGTAGCGGAGCCGTTCCTCGGCGAGCACTCGCGCCTGCACCTGGGCGAACAACGATGCGATGGCCTTGAGTGCGTTGAGTTCCTCCGGCAACCAGTCGCGATCGCCGAACTTGACGAAGCCGAGCACCCCGGTAGTGACGTCGCCTGACAACATCGGCACGCACGCCATCGATGTGGCGGCGATCTGCCTGCTTTCGTTGATCGTGCGCTGATAGTCGTCGGTGGCCGGTTCCGGACGGAAAACGATGGGTTCCTTCTGATTCTCGGCGAGCGCGAAAACCGGATCAGCGTCGGCGAAGTAGACGACGGCGAGCGGGTCCGGGTCCGGGATTCCCGGCCGGACCGGCCACTCGGCGACCAGTACCGAGGCGCGAATTCCGTGATCATTGCGGCGCAGAAAGCTGACATCTACATCGAAGTACTCGACGAGGTCGGCCAGTACCCGTTGACTTACCTCGACCGAGGTGGCGGCGTTCACCCCCATCAGTTGGGTAGCGACTGACGTGACGACCAGCTCCAGGCTGCTTGGCACCGGATCCTCTCTATCGGCGTCAGTTCAGTGGTGAGGAAACTCGATGCAATCCGCGCCGCCGGCTCCCGACCGTTGGTCGCGGTGCGCGACTAAACCTGAGTACCAACACCTGTGAGTCACCTACTTCGGTGTCGGCCAGCTTGCGGAAAGTGTATTGCAGATCGCCGAGGTCCTCGGCGAAAGCAGGTGAGAGCTCGCGGAGGTCCTCATCGTCGTGTGCATACAGAAACGCCGGTGAAACCGGTTGGACTGCAACCCCGTGTTGTTGGGCTCTGATCCACACCGCTTCGACGGCCGATCCGCCACGGGCATAGTCGGTGAGCGTCTGGCCACGCACGGAAATCACACCGACGGCGGCGCTGGCGGTTACCCGCGAGTAGGTGTCGTCGCCGAGGGCGGTTCCGGCATCCCACGTGGCGAGGTTCGCCATCACGTCCGATCGCCGCAAGATGTCCAGCATCACCAGATCCGCCGGAGCCAGCTCCAGGCTGCGTACGTCGATGCCCGACTCTGGCGATGGGTCGCTTGGCAAGCGCAGCTCCGCGAACATCTCCGCGTGCAGCTGTGGCGTCAGATAACGAATGCGGTCGGCTGCGGCGAGAACCGCTGCAGCCCTGTCGATCTCCGCTGGCCCGTCGAGAATCTGAAGTTGGGCACCCTCGCTTCGGGCAGCCGAGCCGAACAGCTCTAGGGTCTCGGCGGGAATCGGGACACGCTCACCCCGCCTGCGGTTCGTCTCTCTGTTCAGCATCGCTTCGTACAAGGTGTTCAGTTCTGGGTCATCGCCGGTCGATAGGAGCACTGTCGCGCTGAGGGGAGATGCTTCATCCCCTGGCCGCCGAAAATCCACAGTCGCGACGCAGCCGTGCGCCGTCGCGGCGACCCGCGCGTTGAAAGTTGCCGCTCCCAGCGCCACCGCGCTGGCCCGGTATCCGACATCCATCGTCGACGTGTGCTCGGGGGCCAGCCGAATGCCTACCGAACCGTCCCGTGCCTCGATATGCCAGGGCTGGGCATTCCCGCCGGACGGGGCGCGGGCCGCTGCGGCTGCGACCGTCTCGGAGGTGCCTACGCGTTCGATGTGATCGGTTGTTTCGTCGATCGATCGATGGTCAGGCGGCAGGGCGATCGACGTGTCAAGCTCATCGAGTGCGGCTGCGGTGTCGACTCGCACCCTGCCTGATGGCAATTTCTCCCGCAATCCGATACGGCGTACCGCTTCGGCGACGACCGCCGCGTTGAGGGCGATCTCCGAAGAGAGCTGCGGCCAGGTCGACAAGGTGTTGCCGACTTCGACCAGCGACGCTGCCATTCGGGAGGACACCTGTGTTGCGTCGGTCATGCGAAGGGCGTGCGGCAGTTTGTCTTTGTTGCTCAGATTGGCGAGTCGGGCGGAATCCACGTCGCCGAGCAGGCCGTGCATGATCGGACGCGACGGTTCGATGTCGAACCGCTCCACATCGAGGAGGCCCCGGTCGCTGGTCGCCATCAGCACCGGCAGGCGTCGCGCCCGCGCGACCTCGCGGACGAGCACTTTCGCGTCGAGTGAATCACATTCCTCGATGACGATGTCCAGGCCGTCCAGGAAGTCGTCGACAGTCTCGGCAGTGATGCCTGCGGGCATGACCGTTACCGGGAGGTATGGGTCGAGCTCGGCGATCCTCCTGGCACACACCACGGCCTTGTTCACACCTAGGTCGAAGACCGTTGCGGGCACTCGATTCAGATTGGACAGTTCCAGGTCATCGAAGTCGGTAAGCCGCAGCTCACCGCACAAGCCTTGGGCCGCAAGCGTGTACGCGATGGCATGTCCCACACTGAGTCCGACAATGCCGATGCGAAGCCGTCCGAGAAGTTCGAGCTCGGTGGCGGTGATCAGATTTCTGTTGCGGTCAAGTCGCAGTAGCCGAAATGCGACTGGGCCCAGAACACTGACCACTGTCCGGCGCCAGGGATAGTAAACCCACCGGATGGGCTCTGCGGTCACATCAGGCGGGGGAGGCGGCCGGAGCCGCTGCAGTCCGGCTTGCTGTTCGGCCGCAGTGTCGCTGAACTCGATCCGTGCGTCGGCCCGCAGTTCCGCAAGGAGTTCATTATCGACGGGATTGCCGGTGTCGAGGACTATCCCGTCACACCGCGCAGCATCATTGATGCCCGAGGTCATCGCTGCGGACCGGCGGCGACCGCCACGTCATCCACTTCAACGAGTCGTGAAGCCAGCTCTTTGTGCTCCACAATGAACGCTGAAAGCTGCTTCGGATCAGCGTGATTGGCGAATGTGCTGCGGTCCCACCATGCCAGCTTCGTCTGGTAGCGATGGTCTGGATAGGGAGTCGCGGGAATTCTCGAAGCCAGTGTTCCACCCGACGAGAGCCAGCGCTTGAGCACATACGAAGCCGCCGAGGCCACGATGAACTGAATATCGAGCAGGTTCATCGCGTGCAAGGGTGTGCGTGAAATAGCGCTCGTGAGTTGCCGGCTACGCTCGGGATCGTCTGTCACCCAAGCGGTTTTCATCTCCACAACGCCGAACGGCAGACGATCGGTGACCATTTTCCGCACAGCGTCCAGACCGGGTTGCCCACCCCACTCGAGAAGCGCGTGACATTCATCGGCGGACCTATACGGTCCTCTTGCGCGCAGACCCCCGACGACCCTGCCCGCGTCATTCACGCACGCTGCGAAGAGGATCGTATCGGCACCGTTGTGAAGTGCATCCATGTCGAGTGCTTTCTCGACTCCGTGCGTGCGGTAGT
>JAVXWV010000693.1:0-2864 GCA_032230775.1 Mycobacterium sp.
CGGACACGCGCCGAGATGGAACTCGCCCAGGCCGCCGCGGCGGCGAGGGCCGCGAAGGACGCGGGCCTGCGGCATGTGGTGTGGTCCACCCTGGAGGACACCCGGCCGCACTTCGAGCGACTCGGCATCGACGTCCCAACCGTCTTCGACAGCTACAAGGTTCCGCATTTCGACGCCAAGGCCGAGGCGAACGCGTTGTTCACCGAACTCGGCGTGCCGACCACCTTCCTGCAGACGACCTTCTACTACGAGGCATTCCTCATCGGGCAAGGCCCACACCGTGACGAGAACGGCGAGCTGGTCCTGACCATCCCGATGGCCGGAAACAAGATGGCGCTCATCGCGGCCGACGACATCGGAAAGACCGCGCTCGGTGTCTTCCGTCGCGGTGATGACTTCATCGGCAAGACGGTGAGCATCGCAGGCACCCACGTGACAGGAGAACAGCTCGCCGCGAAGTTCACCGCGGTGCTCGGCGAGAAGGTCGTCTACCGGCCGCTCACCCACGACCAGGTGCGGGCGTCCGGGCAGCCCGGCGCCCTGGAAATCGCCAACAACTTCCAGTTCTATTCCGATGCGTCCGAATACTTCACCGGAGTCCGGGACCTCAACCTGGTCCGTGAACTCAACCCCGAACTCCAAACCCTCGACTCCTGGCTGACCCAGCACAAGAACGAAATCCCGCTCGACTGAATTCCTGTCCGAATTCCCCGAACCGATTCCGGCGAGGTCAATGATGAGTTACTTGGCGAAGCCTAACGAGCAGCCGCACTTCGACGGCAGCGACATGCTCATGATGCACGACATGTTCCGCCGCGAGTTCGCACTGATGCCCGGACTCGTCGGTGGTGTCGCGGCGGGCGACCACGACCGCGCACAGATCATCGGCGATCACATCGAGGGTGTGAGTACCATCTTGCACCATCACCACATCGGCGAAGACGAGAATATCTGGCCGTTGCTGCTCGACCGCTGCGGTGAGTCAGTGGCTCCACTCGTGGGGCTGATGGAAGACCAACACCAACGGGTCGCCACGCTGATAGGCGAGGTCGACGAGGTGTTGACCATCTGGCGCGACAGCGCCACCATCGAATCCCGCGAGGCCCTGGTCGAGGCTCTCAACCGGCTTATCCCGGCGTTGAAGGAGCACCTGAGTGCGGAGGAAGACCGCGTCATTCCCCTCATGGAGCAGCACATCACCGCCGCCGAGTGGGACGAGACGTTCAAGAAGGAATCGGCCCACGTCAACCCGGAACAACTCCCACTCGTGTTCGGCATGCTGATGTATGAGGGCGATCCCGAAAGCATCGAACACGCCATTGTCATCCTGCCCGCCGAAACCCGCACCGTGATCAAGCAGCTGGCCGCGCCAACGTTCGCGGACCACTCCCAGCGGGTCCACGGCAGCGCCACCCCACCGCGCAGCACCGAACTCTAACCACCACCCGTCAACACCCTTCTCAATTACGCCAACAAACAGGCCCGGCCATGACCACAGTCAGCGCCGCCGTCGAGCACCCGTCGCGGCGGCTCATCGTGCACCCGTCCCGCCCCCTACGACGAGGCCAGAACTTTACGAACTCTGGTACCCGAGGTAGACATGTCAAGACGAAATGTCCGAGTCCGTTACCCCATGCGTGATCAGACAGTGATCGAGACACTGGAGCGCCCAACGCGGCACGAAATGCCCGATTTATCCTCGCATCGCCGCCAGTTGACAGGACCTGGGACGAGGAAAAAGCTAGCTCCACAGGAGCGATGATGTTGGACGAGCGCTGGGCAGCTGGCCAAGCTGAGCCGGGGAACCCAGCGACGAAAGGGGCATTCCGATGTCGGTGCAGAGCCCGAGGCAAATCGATGAGCAGTTCGCTAAGAGCTTCGATGCGGGGGATGTGGAGACCCTGTTAGCCCTCTATGAGCCCGAAGCCACCATGGTCCCGCAACCGGGCAGTCCTGTTACCGGCCATGACGCCATTCACGAGGCGCTGTCGCAGCTCATCGGCCTGCGCGGCCAGATCGACGTGCGCACCGCAGCGGTCGTCGAGAGCGCCGGTTTAGCTCTGGTGATGTCGGACTGGACGCTCACCGGCGGGACCGATCCGGACGGCAACCCCGTCGAACTCAGCGGCCGGGCGACCGAGGTACTGCGCCGACAGGACAACGGTTCCTGGCTCGTGGTGATCGACGACCCGTGGAGCAAAGGCTGAGCGATAGCCTTCTCGCCTGGGCCACCGCGATGGACCACCCCGAGGTCGTGGACCGGCTGGCCATCCTCAACGCGGCCCATCCGCGGCGGCTATTGCACGGACTGCGCACCCCGCGCCAGCTCAGGAAGTCCTGGTACTTCTTCTTCTTTCAGCTACCGGGGCTGCCTAACTAGGTCGCTTCCGATCCTAAGACTCCGCCATGACGACCCTCAGCGGTAGCCCGCCAATGTCTCGGATGCCGATCGCCGTGTCCCAGTAGGCCTTCGCCGTCCCACACTGTGAATGGATGCAGGCACCCATGACCACATTGTACCGATACTCGTTCGACAAGCGGCTGATCGTCTTCTGGGGCGTCTTCGGCGTCCGTCCAGCGAAGGACGGAGTCAGCCTCACTGGCGACGGTCGGCTGCGGGCGACGTTCGGCCTCCTCAAGCTCGAGACCCCTCTGGGAAATGTCGACGGCGCCCACATCACCCGGAACTACCGCTGGTGGACGGCGGCCGGCGCCCGCGGCTCGCTGAAGGACGACGGGCTCACGTTCGGAACGAACGCGAACGCCGGCGTGTGCATCCACTTCCGGGAGAAGGTGCCCTCGCCGCTCAGCCGCAAGGGCCACTCCGCGCTGACGGTCACCGTCGAGGATCTCGAAGGGTTGAC
>JAVXWV010000733.1:0-2941 GCA_032230775.1 Mycobacterium sp.
CAGCGCTCAGCCCCCCACCACGCTTGACGGGGGCTCGTTTCAACAGGCCGACGAAGACACTTTTCCGATACTCAAAGGCCAGGAGGCCAGCATCTTGATGCTCTCGTTGCAGCCCGGAGGTATCCGCGAACCGCACTGGCATCCCAGCGCGTGGGAGCTTAACCTGGTCACCAGCGGAGTCGCGACCTGGGTCGTCATCGACGGGAACGGCAACCACGAGAGTTTCGACCAACATGTCGGCGACGTCGTGTTCGCGCCTCAGGGTTCCTTCCACTCCTTCGAGAACCAGGGCCCGGGCGAGATGAAGATCGTGATCATCCAGAACACCAGTGCACCCGAAGGTAAAGACAACATCGGCATAGGTGAGTCCCTCAGCGCGCTTCCACCCCGGGTGTTGTCCGCCGTCTTCGGCGTGCCCGCAGAGACGTTCAAACTCTTCAAGAAGATCGACAACGCGATCGTCATCCTGCGATCGCGCTAGCCAACACTGGCTGCGGTAATGGGGTCGCAGATCTCTCTCGCGTATTCGCGCGTCGTTGCCGCCGTGGCCGAGGAGAATCAGGTCCCGTTGCCGGTTCATCGCGACGGCTGAATGGCGATGCCTCCGCAGCGCTGACTTTGTCTGATGAAAACTCCAATCAGAGGAGAACGCTATGCCAGAAGCAACCGCCGACGATATCCCGACCTACACGGACGTTCCGGTGGGGATAGACGCCCAGGGATCGCGTAGGGAATTCGACAGTCTGGGGTCTGTCGATGTTCCCGGGGATCGGTACTGGGGCGCTCAAACGCAGCGTTCGCTGATCCACTTCTCGATCGGGAACGACCACATGCCGATCGAGGTCTACCACGCCTACGGTCTGGTGAAGAAAGCCTGCGCGCTGGTCAACGAGCGCGCGGGTCGGCTGTCCACCTGGCGGGCAAACGTCATCGTCCAAGCGGCCGACGAGGCAATCACTGGAAAGCTCGACGGTGAGTTCCCATTGTTCGTCTGGCAGACCGGTTCTGGCACGCAGAGCAACATGAACGTCAACGAGGTGCTCTCCAATCGCGCGATCCAGCTCCTCGGTGGCGAACTCGGCAGTCAGCAGCCAGTCGGCCCGAACGACCACGTCAATATGGGACAGAGCAGCAACGACACGTTCCCCACCGCGATGCACATCGCCGCCGTCACCGAACTCGACGAGCGGCTGATACCCAAAGTGCAGGCGTTGCAGAGCGACATCGACGCCAAGGCAAAGCAGTGGACCGACGTCGTCAAGATCGGCCGCACCCACCTCGAGGACGCCGTGCCGCTGACCGTGGGGCAGGAATGGTCAGGTTACGCAGCACAATTGGGCGCCTGCATCGACGAACTCCGCCACGCCCGCGAGGGGCTGTTGGAACTGGCGGTCGGCGGAACCGCGGTCGGGACGGGGTTGAACGCGCCCGCCGGCTTCAGCGCGGATGTAGCGGCAGAGTTGGCGAAACTGACTGGGACACCGTATGTCACGGCTCCTAACAAGTTCGCCGCGCTGGGGTCCCTCGACCCGATGGTTCGGGCGCATGCTGCGCTACGCGGTCTTGCGGTCGCGGTCATGAAGATCGCCAACGACATGCGTTGGCTCGCCTCGGGCCCACGGTGCGGCTTCGGCGAACTGCTGTTGCCTGCCAACGAGCCAGGCTCGTCCATCATGCCGGGCAAGGTGAACCCGACCCAGTGTGAAGCGTTGGTGATGATCGCGATTCAGGTGATGGGCAACGACACTGCGGTCTCAGTGGCAGGGTCGCAGGGCAACTTCGAGCTCAATGCCATGCGCCCGGTGATCGTGAACAACTTCCTGCATTCCGCGCGGATACTCGGCGACGGCTGCGAGAAGTTCCTCGAGTTCTCCGTCCGCGGAACATCACTCAACACGGAACGGATCAAGAAGTACGTGTCGGAAAGCCTGATGCTGGTGACCTCACTGAGTCCGGTGATCGGCTACCAGAACGCCGCGCACATCGCCGAAGACGCGCTGGCGAAGGGGACGACGCTGCGAGACGCGGCGATTGCGTCCGGCCACGTCACGGCTGAGCAGTTCGACTCCGTCGTCAACCCCCTCGACATGGTCGGCGACGGCGCCGGCGGCGCTTGATGCCCAGCAACGATCAACCCGACTCGCCTGATGGAGCGATCGATCTGGTGCTGGATGCTGCGGTCCTTCTGCACGTCAACGGCCAGTCCACCAACATGACGGTGACCGCGGTCGACCGCGTGAACCGCGGCCTGAGCACGACCAGCACACTGATCCCGGCGTGGGCCTCGCTGCTGCTCGTGGGGCCGCACGCGGCGACGCGAGTGGCGGCGGTGTCACCGACCGGTATCAGCATGCGACGGGTCGCGGCGGCCATGGCGGTCATCGACCGGGCTCAGGACGGCCCACTCGACCGTGACGAGGTGCGCCGGGGATTGGCTGCAGCGCAACGGGAATCGGTCTCGAACACCCTGATCTTCAGCGCTGCCTGCGCCACCGGGGCGGGCGCGCTGGCGGTGATCTTCGGCGCTCAGCACCCGCTCACCGTCCTGATCGCCGCCGTGAGTGCGGCGCTCGGTGGACTGGCACGACGCGCCTTGGGCCGCTTCGCAGCCGGAATCCTCACCCAGGCGTTCGCCGCTGCGCTGATTGCGGGATTGATCGGTGTCGCCGCCGCCCAGCTGCGCGTCGACGACGCGTTGGGGCTCGTAGTGCTCTGCCCCGCCATGGTCCTTGTACCGGGACCGCACATCCTCAAAGGCGCCCTGGACCTGCTGGCGCTGCGCATGACGCTGGGCATCGCCCGCCTCGGCTATTCCGCGCTGATCCTCGCCGCGATCGCGGCAGGGATCATTGTGGGACTCGCCGCAGACGGTCGCAGCCTTGCCGTAGTGCAAACCAGCTCAACCGTGCCGCTATACCTCGACGTCATCGCCGCCGGCATT
>JAVXWV010000747.1:0-6532 GCA_032230775.1 Mycobacterium sp.
CAGGAGAAGCCGAGGTCGCTGGCCTTGGACAGCTGGCGTCGCAGTACATGGCGCGAGTCGGCCCACGACGGTGAGCCGTCCGGCATTGTGATGTCGCAGAACATCCTGGCCGAATGATGCTTACCCGCACTCGTGGTCCACGGCAGCACCTGAAATGTCGACGGATCCGGCCGGGCCACCATGTCGGCCTCCGACACCCGGGCAAACCCCTCGATCGAAGAGCCGTCGAATCCGATGCCCTCCTCGAAGGCGCCTTCGAGTTCGGCAGGAGCGATCGCGACGGACTTGAGGTATCCGAGCACGTCGGTGAACCACAGCCGGACGAAGCGAATGTCGCGTTCCTCCAGCGTGCGCAGCACGAATTCCTTCTGTCGATCCATGACCGCAGCGTAGGTTCCGGCTGTTAATTCTGTGTTACGGGGCTGCTAGGTCTAACACCGCAAACCGTCGGGAGGCACGACGGAGTCGATGAGGAAGTTCACCACCGCGGTGTCGACACATTGATCGCCGTTGAACACCACGGTGTGCTGGGTGCCCTCGAAGGTGATCAGCGCCGCGCCCATCTGGCGGGCCAGATCCACGCCTGCCGAATACGGAGTGGCGGGATCATGTGTCGTGGAGACGACGACCACCTTGCCGGGGCCGGTCGAACTGGCTGGATGCGGGGTCGACGTCGGCGGCACCGGCCACATCGCGCACACGTCGCGAGGGGCGAACCCCGTGAAGTCGCCGTACGCCAGGAACGGCGCGACCTGCCGGATCTGCCGATCGGCGTTTGCCCACACGGCCGGGTCAGTCGGGTACGGCGAGTCGACACAGCGAATCGCGGCGAACGCGTCCTGCAGGTTCTGGTAGTGACCCGATTCGTCGCGGTGTTGGTAGTCGTCGGCCAGCACCAGCAGGTCACCGGGGTCGGTGCCGCGCTGCAGGCCCAGCAGCCCGCTGGTGAGGTACGGCCAATAGCGCCGCGTGTAGAGCGCGTTGACGGTGCCGGTTGTCGCGTCCTGATAGCTCAGGCCACGCGGATCGGATGTCGCCGCCGGGTTGGCCACCAGCGGGTCGACCAGCTGGTGAAAGCGGTCGACGAACTTCGCCGGATCGGTGCCGAGCGGGCACCCGGCGGACTGTCCACAGTCGGCCGCGTAATCGTTGAAAGCCGTTTGGAAACCTGCCATTTGGCGGATGCTGTCGGCAATCGGATCAAGCGAGGGGTCGACCGCTCCGTCGAGAACCATCGCGCGCACCCGGTCGGGGTACCGCTCGGCGTATGCCGCACCGAGCTCGGTCCCGTAGGAGAATCCGAGATAGTCGATCTGTTTCTCGCCGAGCGCGGCGCGCACCACGTCCATGTCTTGAGCTGACGACGCGGTCCCGACGTTGGCGAGGAACTCCTCGCCCATCTTCTGGGCGCACTCCCCGGCGAACTGGCCGTACAGCGCCTCGATGTGGGCGACGCCGTCGGGGCTGTAGTCGGCCATCGGCTCGCGACGGTATGCGTCGAACTCGGCGTCGGTTCGGCAGCGCAGCTCCGGCGTGGAGTGGCCGACGCCCCGCGGGTCGATGCCCACCAAGTCGAATCGGCGGGTGATGTCGGTGTTGGCCAGCGACGCGCCCATGCTGGCGACCGTGTCCACGGCCGATGCGCCGGGTCCGCCGGGATTGACCACGAGCACACCGATCCGGTCGCCGGAGGCGGGAATGCGGATCACCGCCAACTGGGCCTGGGCGCCTTCGGGTTTGGCGTAATCGACGGGCACCGACACCGTGCCGCACTGCGCGGTCGGGATGCCGGTGATGTCGCCGATGAACCGTTCGCAGCTGCCCCAGAGCGGCGGCTGGCCGTACTGCTGGAGCGACTCACCTCCAGGTGAAGCCCAGGCAGCAGGGCACGCGATCGCCGCCGCCAGGGAGATCGCGAGCAGCACCATAGAAAGCCTGCCCACCCGCCACATGGCGAACATGTTCGCACGGTTAACGGCCTTGACGGCCGCCGGTCTCCGGCTGGAATCGAACGGTGACCTGGCTGTGATCAGGCGTCTAGCTCGTAGGTGAACCAGGTGGACTTTTCGGCGCCGATGCCGTCGTAGAGGCGTTGCGCTGTGGTGTTGTCGAGCGCCGTCTCCCACACCAGCTTCTCGGCGCCACGCTCGCGACACAGTTCGCGACAGCGCTCGATCAGCGCCCGTCCGGCACCTGATCCACGGGATGCCGGTGTCACGAAGAGGTCGTTGAGTACCCCGACTCGCGCGGCGTACAGCGTCTGCCATGTCCAGTAGATCGTCGCGAAACCGAGTGGTGTTCCATCGCTGTCGCGCGCGATGAGCTGAAGTCCCTCGGACGGATCGGCGATCAACGCGGACACCAGCGCCCGCAGCCGCTCATCCGTCGGATCCACGCGGTAAAAGTCGCAGTAGGCCCGCAACATCGGTAAGAGGTCGGAAAGATCGTCGGGGTTCTCCCTGCCGACTATGTCTATGGTCAGCATCGCGTGTTCGGGGGCGGCACAGTCACATCGACAAGGTAGCGAGCCGCGATGTCGTCAATGCATTTGTTGCCCTGAAAGACAACCGTGTGCTGGGTGCCCTGGAAGGTAACCAGGGCGCCGCCGAGTTGTTGTGCCAGATCGACTCCCGCCTTGTACGGCGTGGCCGGGTCATTGGTGGTCGACACCACCAGGATCGGCGGCAGGCCCTTCACATTGATCTCGTGCTGATCGCCGGTCGCGGGCACCGGCCAGTAGGCGCACGCGTCAAGGGGCGCTAGCCCGGTGAACTCGCCGTAGCTCATGAACGGCGCCGCTTCGCGGGTGCGACGGTCTTCGTCTACGACCTTGGCGCGGTCGGTGATGTGCGGCTTATCCATGCAGTTGACCGCGACGCGGACATCGGTGGAGTTGTTGTAGTGCCCCTTGGAATCTCGGCCCATGTACAGGTCGGCCATCGCCAGCATGGTGTCGCCTTTGCCGTCCCTGAGCTCCGAGAGCGCTTGGGTCAGGTGCCGCCACAGGCTAGGCGAGTAGAGCGGCAGGATGGTCCCGACGATCGCGTCGCTGTAGGCAAGGCCGCGCGGGTCCTTCGTCTTCGCCGGGTTCTTCACCAGCGGGTCGACCAGGCTCTTGTACACGTCCACAGCCTTGGCTGGGTCCGGGCCCAGCGGGCAGTCAGGGCTGCTGGCGCAGTCCGCGGCGAAGTTGTCGAACGCCTTCTGGAATGCGGCGGCCTGGCGGATCTCCTCCTCGATCTGGTCGGCGTTGGGGTCGACGGCGCCGTCGAGGATCATCGCCCGAACCTTGTCGGGATAGGCCTCGGCGTAGAGCGCTCCGATCCGGGTGCCGTACGAGTAGCCGAGATAGGTCAGCTTCTCGTCGCCCAACGCGGCGCGTATCGCGTCGAGATCCTTGGCCACATTCGCGGTTCCGGAGTTGGCCAGAAACTCCATGCCCATCTTGTCGACGCAACGCTGGACGAACTCCTTGTTCTCCTTCTCAATGTGGTCGACACCCTGCTGCGTGTATTCCACTATCGGGTCGGCACGCAGCCGGTCGTTGTCGGCGTCGGAGTTGCACCACACGGCGGGTGTGGAGTTGGCGACGCCGCGTGGGTCGAAGCCGACGAGATCGAACCCCTCGCGCACCGACGACGGCAGCGTGGGTGCCATCGAGGCGGCGGCCTCGACACCGGATTCCCCGGGACCACCGGGGTTGACGACCAGTGAGCCGATCTTGTGGCCGGTCGCCTTGAATCGGATCATCGCGATCTGCGCGACGTCGCCGTCCGGTTTCGAGTAGTCCACCGGCACCGACAGCAACCCGCACTCCGCGCCGTGAGGTATGCCGGCCGAATCGGATGAGGCTGCCTTGCATTGCGTCCACTGGATCGGTGAGCCCGGCCGGGGCGCCGAAATGACGGCGCGTCCGTCGACCATTTTGCTGCACCCGGCCACCAATAGCAGGGCAGCGAAGGTCGCCAGGACCCCAATCTTGCGGTTCATGGCTCCACATGCTGCCATGAAGTTGCATCGGCCCTGGCAAGCCCGGGTTTGATGTCGCCGCTGGCGCGGCTCCGCTGTTCCTTCCGCGGTTATCTCGTGGCGTCGAGCAGCTCGGCCAGCGCCACCTCGAAGTCGTCGGCCATATCCCACAGATCGGGCAGCAGTTCCGGGCACGACACGATGCCGACGTCGAGCTTGCCGGTCAACGACATCACGGTGATGTTCAGCCCCGAGCCGTGGAATATCGGACCCAGCGGGTACATCGCCTTCACCTCACTGCCAAGGAAGTACAACGGCACCTGCGGGCCCGGCACATTGGAGATCACCAGGTTATGCACCGGCTTGGCGCCGCTGAGCCGGCTCGCGGCATAGACGCGCATCGCGACGCCGAACACCGCCGGCGCGGCGAACTGCGACCAGTCCTGAAGCAGCGTCGCCCCGATCGCCGAACTGTGTTGTTTGGCAACGGAATTCGATTCGGCAATCGACTTCAGTCGCGCGGCCGGATCCTCGATGTTGGTCTCCAGCCGGGAGAACATTCCCGATACCTGATTGCGGCCCGGCCGGTCCGATTTGTCGTGCACCGACACCGGGACCATCGCGACCAGCGTGTTGTCGGGCAGTTCGCCGCGGTCGATCAGGAACCTGCGCAAGACGCCCGAAACCAGTGCCATCACCACGTCATTGACCTTGACGCCGAAGTGCTGCTTGACCTTCTTGATGTCTTCGAGGTCGAGTTGGGCAAAGGCAATGTTGCGGTGGCCGGTGACGTTGGCGTTGAACGCGGTCTGTGGAGCCGCGAACGGCGCGGCCATGCTGAGGCCACTGCGCGCGCGCTTGACGGTGTCGATCACCGACGACACGGTCGACGGCACCACGTTGACCAGCTTCAGCGGCCTGGTCGCGAATTTCATCGCGCCCTGAACGGCGATCTCGAGGCCGGTGGCGTCGCCGACCCCCTCCACCGGATCGGGCGGCGCAGCGTCGGGTTCGGTGCTGCACAGCTGCGACATGAGGTTGGCGCCGGTGACGCCGTCGACGCCTGCGTGGTGCACCTTGGTCATGACGGCGATCCGGCCGCCTTCGTGGGCGTCGGTGCCCGCGACGTTCTCGATCACCCACATCTCCCACAATGGGCGGCTGCGGTCCAGCGACAGCGAGGCGATGTGGCCGCAGATCTCGGCGAGCTCGTTGCGGCCTCCCGGCGAGGGCAGGCCGATGCGGTGCAGGTGTCTATCGACGTCGAAATCGTTGTCCTCGACCCAGACGGGATGGTCAAGGTTGAAGCGGTTGTCGGCGAGCTTCTCCCGGAATTCGGGCATTGCCTTGATTCGCAGGCCAAGAGCGTCGCGCAGCCGGTCGAACGTGTACCCGCCTGGCATGGTCGAGGTGTCCAGTTCGAGGATCGAGCACACATGCAACGGCTGTTTCGCGGTTTCGAGGTAGAGGAAACTGGCGTCAAGTCCGCTGAGCCTTTGCATGCCGCCGATCGTAGTGTGAGGAAATCCACTTAACCTGGAGTTCAGGTTCTTGTGCCGGGGTGGCAGACTGTGGTGGTCAGACGAACCCGGGGACCCGGATGGGCCTCGAGGATCGACCCGACTCACCCATTGGGGGACAACGATGTCTGAGCAGACCGTTTACGGCGCTGCCGCCGATGCCAAACCACGCACTGAAGCCGGATCGTCCGCATCGCGGACTGAAGCCGAATCGTCCGCACCGCGGACGAAAGTGCGCACCCATCACCTTCAGAAGTGGAAGGCCGAGGGCCACAAGTGGGCCATGCTGACGGCCTACGACTACTCCACCGCCAGGGTGTTCGATGACGCCGAGATCCCGGTGCTGCTGGTCGGCGATTCGGCCGCCAACGTGGTCTACGGCTACGACACGACGGTGCCCGTGACCGTTGACGAACTGATCCCGCTGGTACGGGGTGTGGTCCGCGGCGCCCCGCACGCGCTTGTGATCGCCGACATGCCGTTCGGAAGCTACGAAGCAGGGCCGCAACAGGCGCTTTCTACGGCGACCCGCTTCCTGAAGGAGGCGCGCGCGCACGCGGTCAAGTTGGAGGGCGGCGAACGGGTAGCTGAGCAGATCGCGACGCTGACCCAGGCAGGCATCCCGGTGGTGGCCCACATCGGCTTCACCCCGCAGAGCGTCAACGGACTCGGCGGCTTCCGCGTGCAGGGCCGTGGCGACGCCGCAGAGCAGACCATCCACGACGCCATCGCCGTCGCCGAGGCGGGTGCGATCGCCGTCGTGCTGGAGATGGTGCCCGCAGAGTTGGCCACGCAGATCACGGGCAAGCTGACCATCCCGACGGTCGGCATCGGCGCCGGACCCAACTGCGACGCGCAGGTGCTGGTCTGGCAGGACATGGCGGGCATGACGGCGGGCAAGACCGCGAAGTTCGTCAGGAGATTCGGTGACGTCGGCGGCGAATTGCGGCGAGCGGCAACGGACTACGCGAACGATGTGGCGACCGGAACGTTCCCGGCCGAGGAGCACTGCTTCTGACGGTGGGCAGGAGCGAAGCGGCTCG
>JAVXWV010000723.1:0-6304 GCA_032230775.1 Mycobacterium sp.
CCCGCAGGACCCGCGCCGATCACCACGACGTGTTGTTCGTTCACGTCCACCTCCAACGATCGACAGCCCCCGGGCGTTCAGCGCGCCCCGGATGCGCAACTGACAAGGCGAGCCTTGTTCGCTGACGGCTCACAGTTGATTCCACTAGCTAATACTTAGTGCCGCATAATTATGGCGCGGTAATTGCATTGGCAATCGCTTATTGGACACTGCAGCCGTCTCACCAGTGTATTCACGACACACATGGGTGCGTAGAAAAGAAACTTTGTGTATCCAATATTGACGCTCCTGCTGACATAGCTATTGATTCGGTATACGGTGGTTCGGTGCCCCGCACAGACGAAAACGGGCGGCACCTGAGGGCGCTGCTCGATTATCTGCTGGACGGTCAACTCGAGACCAGGCAGATCTACTGGGCCCTACGCATCTCAAAGAGCTCCTACTATCGCCGCATCAGGGACGACGACTACCCGAACCCTGACGAGTTGCACAAGATTGCCAGCACGTTGCATCTCAGCTTCCCCGACCTTCAGGTCCGTCTTGGGTTCGTGACTCGCGAGGATCTAGAGGGCTATGTCGGATCCCAGCATCTGGCATTGACCGCGCAGAAATAGCGCGAGTGACGTCGACCTCGCTGACAACTCCAAAAACGTCGCATCCTAGCGCGCCCGCGGATGAGCGCCGGCCCACACCTCACGCAACGCAGTCACCGTAACCATCGTGTAGATCTGCGTCGTCGTCACCGATGCGTGGCCGAGCAGCTCCTGCACGACGCGGACGTCGGCGCCGCCGTCGAGCAGGTGGGTCGCGAACGAGTGCCGCAGCACGTGCGGCGACACCGCCGCTTTGATGCCTGCCCGTTCGGCGGAGTCCTGCAGTACCTGCCATGCGCTCTGCCGCGACAGCCGCCCGCCGCGGGCATTGAGGAAGATCGCCGACGTGCCGCGGCCGCGGCGGGCCAGGTCGGGTCGGCCGCGCACTAGATACGCGTCGAGCGCGGTGACGGCGGGCCGCCCGATGGGCACCAGCCGCTGCTTACCGCCCTTGCCGCGCAGCAGCACCGACCGGTCGTGGGTGTCGATGTCGTCGACATCGAGGCCGACCGCCTCGGAGATCCGAGCGCCTGTCGAGTACAACAACTCCAGCAGGGCGCGGTTCCGCAGGGTCAGCGGACCGTCGGCCTCGCTGTCTCCTCCGGCGCCGTCGAGCAGAGCCAGCACATCGTCGATGCTCAGGCTCTTGGGCAAGCGCCGGCTGGGAGTCGGCGGCTTGACCTCCCGTGCGACGTCGATCTCTGTCAGCCCCTCGGATGTCGCGAAGCGGTGAAATCCCCGCACGGCCACCACCGCGCGGGCCGCGGACACCGCAGACAGCGGCATGACCTTGGTGTCGGGATGTCCCCGACGCAGCGACACGAGGAATTCGCTCACGTCGGTCTCGGTCACCTTGGCCAAATCGTCGATGCCGCGCTCCGCCAGATGCTCGGCATAGCGACGCAGGTCGCGGCGATACGAGCTCAACGTGTTGACGGCCACGCCGCGTTCGATGGTCAAGTGGTCAAGGTAGCCCTGCAGCTGGTCATCGAGAGCGCACCTGAACGCCGTCATCAGTGCCCCTTGCGGTGCGCGAACGCGGTCGGCCGGTCCGTCCACGGCGCGTCGACGGGTCGCAATGCGGCCGGGTCGGTGACGGTGTGCGCAGCCAGGATCCCGCCCACTGCAAGGGAATTGACGATCTGGCCGTCAAACACCATCCGCACCGCTTCGTCGAGCGGGAACCAGCGCAGCGTCAGGTCGGCCTCCTCGTCGTGGGCGTCGGGCCGCCCGACGTCGGTCAGCCCTGTCGCCAGGTACACCCTGACGCTCTCGTCGGAGAAACCGGGCGCCGAGTCGAGGTCGACGAGCGTCTTCCACTCCGTCGCGGCCAGTCCGGCTTCTTCCTTGAGCTCGCGGGCGGCGGTGACGTGCGGTGGCTCACCGCCGAGGTCCAGCAGGCCCGCGGGCAGCTCCCATAGCCGCCGCCCCAGTGGATGGCGGTACTGGTAGACCAGCATGACGTTGTTGTCGTCGTCGAGTGCGAGGACGGCTACCGCGCCGTAGTGCTCGACCACTTCGCGCCGTGCGGTGTTGCCGTGGGGCATGCGCACCTCGTCGGCACGCAACGCGAAAATCTTTCCGATGTAAAGGGTTTCGGATTCGATGGTCTCGAACTGGTGTTCACCCACGAGTCGCTGGCTCTTGCAGCAGTTGCCCGACGTTGTCGGGATGCTCGGTACCGTTCGCATGCTGCTCGGGAATGTCCATCCCCGGCAGTCGTTCCTCGGCCTTGTACTCCAGCGACGCACCGATGAACGCGACGAACAGCGGATGGGGTTTGGTGGGTCGGCTCTTGAGCTCCGGGTGCGCCTGGGTGCCGACGATGAAGGGATGGACGTCGGAGCCGTACTCGACGAACTCGACCAGATGCCCATCCGGCGACGTACCGGAGAACCGCAACCCGCTCTGCGCAATGCGGTCACGATACTCGTTGTTGACCTCGTAGCGGTGGCGGTGGCGCTCCGACACCTCAGTGGCCTGATAAGCCTGCGCCACAATGGAACCCGGCTCCAGTTTGGCCGGGTAGGCGCCCAGCCGCATGGTGCCGCCGAGGTCGGCCTCGCCTGCGACCGCATCGCGCTGGTCGGCCATCGTGGAGATCACCGGATCAGGCGTTTTCGGATCGAACTCCGCGGAGTTGGCCCCGGCGAGTCCGACCGAGCGGGCCGCCTCGATGACTATGCACTGCAACCCAAGGCATAGGCCGAGGACCGGCAACCCCCGCTTACGCGCGTGCGAGATGGCGCCGATCTTGCCCTCGATGCCGCGAATGCCGAATCCGCCGGGAATCAGCACGCCGTGCACATCGCCCAGTGCGGCGGCGGCGCCGGCCTCGGTCTCGCAGTCGTCGGATGCCACCCAGCGCATCTCGACCTTGGCGCGGTGCTTGAAGCCGCCGGCCCGCAACGCCTCGGCCACCGACAGATATGCATCGGAGAGGTCGATGTACTTGCCCACCAAGGCGATCCGCACCGTCTCCTGCGGATCGTGCACACGCTGGAGGAGGTCGTTCCACTGGGTCCAGTCGACATCACGGAACGGCAGATTCAACCGGCGCACCACGTAGGCGTCGAGTTCCTCGCGGTGCAGCACCTTGGGAATGTCGTAAATCGACGGCGCGTCTGGCGTCGAGATCACGCCGTCGATGTCGACGTCGCACATGAGCGCGATCTTGTTCTTCAGCGGTTCGGGCACGTCGCGGTCGCAGCGCAGGATCAACGCGTCCGGCGTGATACCGATGCTGCGCAGCGCCGCCACCGAGTGCTGGGTTGGCTTGGTCTTGAGTTCACCCGATGGCGCCATGTAAGGCACCAGCGAGCAGTGCAGGAAGAAGCAGTTCTCGCGGCCAACCTCGTGGCGGACCTGGCGGGCCGCCTCGAGGAAGGGCAGCGATTCGATATCGCCGACCGTGCCGCCGATTTCGGTGATCACCACGTCGGGCCGGTTGCCGTCGGCATCCGGTGTTGCCATCGCCCGTATGCGGCTCTTGATCTCGTCGGTGATATGCGGGATGACCTGGACGGTGTCGCCGAGGTACTCGCCGCGACGCTCCTTGGCGATCACCTGCGAATACACCTGTCCCGTTGTCACATTGGCCCTGCCGGACAGGTTGCGGTCGAGGAAGCGCTCATAATGGCCGACGTCGAGGTCGGTCTCGGCGCCGTCCTCGGTCACGAACACCTCGCCGTGCTGGAACGGGTTCATGGTGCCCGGGTCGACGTTGAGGTACGGGTCGAGCTTCTGCATCGTCACCTGCAAGCCCCGCGCCGTCAGCAACTGGCCGAGGCTGGACGCCGTCAGGCCCTTGCCGAGTGAGGAAACCACGCCGCCCGTTACGAAGAGGTGCTTGGTGGCGGTTTGCGGGTGCTTGCGTAATGCTGGCAAGAGCAACCTCCGTGACGACGGGCAGGGCTTACTTTTCTAGGCTGAGTCCTAGTTTGGGGCCTGCCGACCCACGGAATCTCACCCTAACACCGACGCCGACAAGCCGTCGCTGACACGCCAATGGGTGGGCCCCGCGTGCAACGGTGGGCTCCCGCGTGCAACGGGACTATTGCGGAGCCGTTACCGATGACGCGCCCTGACCGACTCCGTACTGACCGGGCCGCCCGCCGTTGATCAGGTCGGCCAGCGCCAGCGCCGTGGTCATCCGGCCTGACTCGGCATTGACGTCGTCGACAGTGCTGACCGCGGCTCTCAACCCGCCGTCGGACCTGGTCACAGCCACCGCTGCGGTGCCGGATGCTGAGCTGTCGCGCCCCGCGACCACCGTGCCCGAGCCGTGCGGGGCCAGGCCCGCCGCGAAGCGGGCGACGGTCGCACCCTGATTACCTGCACCGTCGCTCAGTCCCCCGCCGGTGACGATCAGCGCGGCGTTGGCCGGCCCGATGTGCTGGGTGCCATAGGTCACAAAGCCGGTGTCGCGCAGCGCCGCCAGCACAGTGTCGCGCTGGGAATCGTCGACCACCCGAACCTTCGGATCCTTGTTGATCAGCATCGCGATTCCCAACAGGTCGCCCGCTTGGGATCCCTGGTCGACCGAGGTGGTGCTCAATTGCGCCCCTGCGGGCACGATCGGCGAGTTCACCACCGACAGCAGTTTCTCCGCGGAGTTGGCGTCCACGAACTCCTGGGTCAGTGCCACGGTCCCGGTGACCGTTCCACCCGCCTGCCCTACCATCCGTGACAGTGCGTCGACATCGTCGTCGTTGGCGTCGGGAGTGCGGAACACCACCACCGACTTTCCTGACAACGTGCCATGCAGGATTCGCGGTGACATCTGCGCATCGAATTCACCTGCGGCATTCAGCTTTTCGTTCAGCGCATTCTTGTCGTCGGTGAGTGTGTTGATCTGGTTCTGCAGTTCGTGCTTGTCATCCTGCAGACCCGATAGCAGCGTTTTGGACAGCAGGCCTGAACCGAGCGCCACCCCGATGGCGAGCGCAAGGAACACCGCCGCGAGTGAAATCGCATGTGAGCGTAGGGAAATCACGTGACCCCTTAGGTGACCCAGCCTTGGACCCACAACGAGAAGCGGTTCCAGTAGTCGACGATCCAGTCGAGGAATGCCACGTCGGCACGCGACACCCACAGCGCGACGATGACCGCAATCAGCATGGCGAGCACCAGCAGCGCGATGGCGCCTCCGGATACCCGGCTGCGGTACAACGTGGCGACGGCCTTGGCGTCGACCAGCTTGTCGCCGACCTTGAGCCGGGTCAGGAACGTCGACGGATTACTGCGCTGCCGTGACCGGTCGAAGAATTCCTCGATGCTGGCGGTGTGGCCAACGGTGACGATCAGCGACGCGCCGTGATGATCACACAGCAACAGTGCCAGATCGGCGGCCGAGCCTGCTGCGGGGAACGTCATCGCCCCGACGCCCAGATCCTGGATCCGCTCGAGGCCCGCTGCGTGCCCGTCGGCGTCGGCGGGCAGCACCACCTGGGCCCCGCATCTCAAGCTTTCCGCACTGATCTTGTCGGGGTCCCCGACGATGAGCTGCGGCCGGTACCCGGCCTTACGCAACACGTCGGCACCGGTCCCGACGCCGACCAGCACCGGTTGGTACTCCTTCATGAACGGCTTGAGCGCCTTGAGGTCGGCGGCGGCGTTGGGTTCCTCGGCAACGATGACGACGTGTCGGCGGTTGACGTCGACGTCGATGTCGGGGATGCCGATTCCGTCGATCAGCAGTGGGCTTTCACTTCGGATGAATTCGATCGTGTTTCGGCGAACGCCTCAAGATGAGCGACAAGGCCCCTCTTGGCCTCGTGCATCAACTCGTTGATCTCGTTATCGGTGCGCTCGGTGCCGAGGATCAGCCGGCGGTCTCCGGAGTACACGGCACCCTCGTGCAGCCGCACCCGTGCACCATCCTTGACCTTCTTGAAGACCTCCTCGCCGGTCTCGTCGATCAGCGTGACGCCGTTGGCGACGAGTACCTCGGGCCCGAGGTTGGGGTAGCGGCCGGAGATCGACGGCGATGCGTTGATGACCGCGGCGACGTCGGCCTCGACGAGCGCGTCCGCGGTGATCCGGTCCAAGTCCAGAGCGTCGATCACGACGATGTCGCCGGGGCCGACCCGCCGCAGCAGCCGTTCGATGTCGCGGTCAACCCTGGCGGTGCCAGTGATGCCCGGCCGTGAGCTGGCAGTACGCGATAGCAGCGCTGACATCTTCATGTGGCCGATTCTGTCGAGGAACGG
>JAVXWV010000752.1:0-3306 GCA_032230775.1 Mycobacterium sp.
GTCGCTGACCCGCGCGAAGTTGGCCGAGCTGCTCGACGCCGCCGCCGACGTGATGACCGACGCGCTGGGCCAGGGCGGCACGTCGTTCGACTCGATGTACGTCAACGTCAACGGCGATTCCGGCTACTTCGAACGGTCTCTCGACGCATACGGCCGCGAGGGTGATCCGAGCAGGCGCTGCGGTGCGATGATGCGGCGGGAGAAGTTCATGAACCGATCGTCGTTCTATTGCCCGAAATGCCAACCGCGCCCACGGGTTCCGCGAGATTCACATTAGCGATGTCTCTACTAGCACTTTCCCGCGCTAACGTACATCTCGCGCAACCCGTCGGGAAATAAAACCCGAGGTTGAAAGGTAGAAATAAGCCATGACGGAACTGTGGGTTGAGCGGAGCGGCGTGCGCCGCTACACCGGGCGCAGCTCACGGGGCGCGGAGGTGCTAGTCGGCTCCGAAGACGTCGAAGGTGTCTTCACCCCCGGCGAGTTGATGAAGATCGCGCTGGCCGCCTGCAGCGGGATGAGCAGCGACGAGCCGGTCCGTCGACGCCTCGGCGACAACTACTCCACCACCATCCGCGTTTCCGGGCCGGCCGATCGCGAGCAAGAGCGCTACCCACTTCTCGAGGAGCACATGGAGCTCGATCTGTCTGGCCTGTCCGAGGACGAGGTCGCGCGGCTGCTGACCGTCGTCGAGCGGGCCATCGATCAGGTCTGCACCGTCGGCCGCACGCTCAAATCCGGTACCAAAGTGACGTTTGAGGTCAGTGATGCAGGAGTTAGCTGACGTCCGGTTGACAGCTTGGGTTTACGGCCGCGTCCAAGGGGTGGGATTCCGCTGGTGGACGCGCTCACGGGCGCTGGAATTGGGGCTGACCGGCTTCGCCTCCAACAGGCCTGACGGTCGCGTCCAGGTCGTCGCGCAGGGATCGCGAGACGCCTGCCAACGGCTACTTGACCTGCTACAAAGCGCGGCCACTCCCGGTCATGTCGACAAAGTCATCGCCGATTGGTCAGAAGTCGGCGACGCGCTATCGGGGTTCACCGAGCGTTAGCCTGCGCGACGGTAGTGTGGCACCCCGTGCACCTCAAGAGTCTGACGCTGAAGGGCTTCAAGTCCTTTGCTTCGCCGACGACTCTGCGCTTCGAACCAGGCATCACGTGTGTGGTCGGACCCAACGGGTCGGGCAAGTCGAACGTGGTCGACGCGCTCACCTGGGTGATGGGCGAGCACAGTGCCAAGAGCCTGCGCGGCGGCAAGATGGAGGACGTCATCTTCGCGGGCACGTCGTCGCGTGCCCCGCTCGGCCGCGCCGAGGTGACCGTCACGATCGACAACTCCGACAATGCGCTGCCGATCGAGTACTCCGAGGTATCGATCACCCGCCGCATGTTCCGCGATGGTGGCAGCGAGTACGAAATCAACGGCACTAGTTGCCGTTTGATGGATGTGCAGGAGCTGCTCTCCGACTCCGGCATCGGTCGCGAGATGCATGTCATTGTCGGCCAGGGCAAGCTCAACGAGATCCTGGAATCGCGGCCGGAGGACCGGCGGGCGTTCATCGAGGAAGCCGCGGGGGTGCTCAAGCACCGCAAGCGCAAGGAAAAAGCGGTCCGCAAGCTCGATGCGATGTCGGCCAACCTGGCCAGGCTGACCGACTTGACCACCGAGCTGCGCCGCCAGCTCAAGCCGTTGGGCCGTCAAGCCGAGATGGCCCGTCGCGCCCAGACCATCCAGGCAGACCTGCGCGACGCCAGGCTCCGGCTGGCCGCTGACGATCTGGTCACCCGCAAGGGCGAGTTCGACAACACCGACCAGGCTGAGACGACGCTGCGCCGCGAACACGACGATGCCGCCACCCGGCTCGACGCGAAAACTGTCGAACTGAACGCGCACGAAGCGGCGGTCACCACCCTCAGCGAGCGCGCCGAGGGCGCCCAGCAGACCTGGTTCCGGCTGTCGGCGCTGGCCGAACGAATCAGCGCGACCGTGCGCATCGCCAGCGAGCGCGCCCAACACCTCGACGCCGAGCCGGAGGCGTCCAGTGGTCCTGATCCTGACGCCCTCGACGCCCAGGCAGAAGAGGTCGCGACCCAGGAGCGGCAACTGCTCGACGAGTTGGCGCAGTCCCGCACTCGGCTGGAGGCGGCCCGCACCGAACTCGCCGAGCGTGAAGGCGTCGCCGCCGAAGCCGAACGCGCCCACATGGCCGCGGCCCGCGCCGAGGCCGACCGCCGCGAGGGCCTGGCGCGGTTGTCCGGACAGGTCGACACCATGCGTACCCGGGTCGAGTCGATCGACGAGACCGTGGCCCGCCTGTCGGTCGGCATCGAGGACGCGGCGGCCAAGGCGCAGCAGACGCAGGCCGAGTTCGAGATCGTCCAGAGCCGCATCGGTGAGCTCGACGCCGGTGAGGTCGGCCTCGACGAGCACCACGACCGCACGGTGGCCGCGTTGCGGCTGGCCGATGAGCGCGTCACCGAACTACAGGCGGCCGAGCGCGGCGCAGAGCGTCAAGTGGCGTCGCTGCGGGCGCGTATCGAGGCCTTGTCGGTCGGGCTGGATCGCAAGGACGGCGCGGCGTGGTTGCAGAGAAACCACAGCAGCGCAGGGCTTTTCGGCTCGATCGCGAATCTTCTGAAGGTGCGGCCGGGCTACGAGGTGGCCGTGGCCGCGGTGCTCGGCGCTGCTGCGGACGCCGTTGCCGCGGAGAACTTCGGTGCCGCCCGTTCGGCCGTCGCGGCGCTGAAACAGTCCGACGGCGGCCGTGCGGCCATCGTGCTGGGCGACTGGCCGCACCACGCTGCACCGCCTGTTGGACAGCTGCCCTATGGCGCGGCCTGGGCAGTAGACCTGGTCGAGGCGCCGTCGCGGCTGCAAGGCGCGATCAACGCAATGCTGTCCGATGTCGCGGTGGTGCAAGACCTGAGCGCCGCGCTCGATCTCGTCGCGGCGCGTCCGCAGCTGCGGGCGGTCACCACCGACGGTGACCTGGTCGGAGCGGGCTGGGTCAGCGGCGGCTCGGACCGCAAGCCGAGCACGCTCGAGATCGCCTCGGAGGTCGAGAAGGCCCGCAGCGAGTTGACCGACGCCGAGAAGCAGACCGGCGAGCTGTCGGCGGCGTTGTCGGGCGCACTCGCCGAGCAGGTGTCCCGCCAGGACGCCGCCGAGCAGGCGCTTGCCGCGCTCAACGAGTCCGACGCCGCGATCTCGGCGATCTACGAGCAGCTGGGCAGGCTCGGGCAGGACGCCCGCGCCACCGACGATGAATGGCAACGGCTCATCCAGCAGCGCAACGAGCTGGAGA
>JAVXWV010000781.1:0-4294 GCA_032230775.1 Mycobacterium sp.
GCATCTGGCGACACCAAGGTCGCCTTCGCCATCACCGAACCCGACGCGGGCTCCAACACCCGTCAGATCACCACGATGGCGACGCGCGACGGTGACGACTACCTCCTCAACGGCACCAAGTACTACATCTCCGGTGTGGACGAAGCAGCGGCGCTGATCGTCGTTGCGAGGTCGGCACCCGATAAGCGCTCGTTGTGTCTCGTGCCCACCGACGCGCCTGGCTTGATCAAGCACCGTCTGCCGGGGGCATCTCCGTCCCTGAGAAGCAGTTCACGCTGCACTTCGATGATGTCCGCGTACCGGCCAGCGGCCTTGTCGGCACCGAGCACGATGGCTTTCGACAGGTGTTCGACGGGTTGAATCCCGAACGCATCACCGGGGCGGCGGTGTGCGTGGGCGTCGGCCGTCATGCCGTGACCAAGGGTGCCGACAATGCTCGCCGCCATTCCGTCTGGGGCCCGGCAATCGGTTCCTATCAAGCGATTTCGCATCCGCTGGCCAAGGCCAAGATCGAAGTCGACCTGGCGGCGATGATGACCGCAAAGGCCGCGTGGCTCTACGACCAGGGCCATCCAGCCGGGGAAGCAGCCAATGTCGCCAAGTATGCCGCCGCCGAAGCCGCGGTCGGCGCTGTCGACCACGCCATCCAGCCCCATGGGGGCAATGGCCTTTCCGCCGAATACGGACTGGTCCCGCAACGGGGTCTGGCCCGGCTGCTGCGAATCGCACCAGTCAGCAGGGAGATGATCCTCAACTACGTGGCGCAGCACAGCCTGTCAATGCCGCGGTCCTACTAACGGCGGCAGTCATCGGTTCGGCGTTGGGAGGCCGAAACGGTAATCACTCCAAAAGGGGACTATCCGGGCCGTCATGTGTTGCGCCACTGTGGCGAACGCTTTTCTTTGAAGGCCAGCACCCCTTCGGCCAGGTCATCGGTGGTGAAGGCCAGGGCGAGTTGGGCTTGCAGGTAGTCCAATGCGGAATCCAGCGGCAGATCTCGAGTCGCCGCCAACGCCCGCTTTCCCATGCCGAGCAGCAACGGCGATTTGCCGGCGATGTCTGCTACCCACTGGCGCACGGCGTCGTCGAACTCGGCGTCGGATACCACCTTGTTGACCAACCCGGCGGCGGCCGCCTCGTTTGCGCTTAGCAGCCGCCCGGTCATCATCAGCTCATTGGCGACCAGCCGTCCGGTCGCGCGGAAGATCAATGCCGAGATCATGAACGGAAAGGCGCCGACGTTGATCTCCGGGCAGCCCAGCCGGACCGACTCCTTGGCGATGACGAGGTCGCAGGCCAAGGCGATGCCCAGCGCGCCGGCCAGCACGTCGCCGTTGGCAGCGCAGACGACTGGCTTGTCGATCCCGGTGAGGGTGCGATACAAGGCAGGAAATCGAGAGAGGCCCGCGTACTTGGCGATCGTCGGACGGTCGTCGGCGAACGCGTCGAGGTTGCCGCCGGAGGAGAAGACCCGCGGGTGTGACGACGTTAACACAATCACCCTGACCCGCAGGTCGGTGGCCGCACGCTGCAGCAGTTCGGACAGCTGATCAAGCAGCGCGTCAGACAACGCGTTGCGCCGCTCGGGGTCGTCCAGCGTCAGGTACGCCGCCAGCGTGTCGGTGTCTGGGCCGGCGGGTTCGAGCCGGTAGCCGACCAGTTCGTGTGACTCCGTCATTGGGTCTCCTAGTCGTGCGTCAGTACGCATTTGCCGAACGTGCGTCCACGCTCGAGGTGTTGGTGTGCTTCGGCGGCGCGGTCAAGCGGGAACTCGCGGTCGATAACCGGCGGCTGCACCGAGCAGCGATCGATCATGTTGAGAAGGCCGGCGAAGTCCCTGCTGCTGCCCATGGTCGTTCCGAGCAGATCGAATTGACCGAAGTAGAAGCTACGGATATCCATCGGGGCGGTCTCTGCGGCATTCGCGCCGAGCACAACAAGCCTGCCCCCGGGCCGCAGCGCGCGCACGGACTCGCTCCAGCGGCCGACAGGGTCGAGGACTAGATCGAATCCGGCCTTATTCGGCGACATGGCACGGGCGTGCTCGGGCCATTCCGTTTCGCTGTGCAGGACGCCGCCGCGGGCTCCCGCCGACACCGCGCGCTCGATGGTGTCGGACGAAGAGGACGTCACCGTGATGGCCGCTCCGGCGGCGACCGCGAGGGAGATCGCCATGGTGGCTATTCCGCCGCCAGCCCCGAGAACCAGCATCGACTCGCCGGCGCGTAGCCGGCCGCGAACGAAGAGGGCCCGATAGGTCGTCACCCCTACCAACGGCAGTGCCGCAGCCTCGGACCAGCTGAAGCCCGCGGGTTTGGCCGCCAAGCAGTCGGCGGGCACGCTGACGAGCTCGGCGTAAGTGCCGGGGGTGTGGTCGCCGAGGATTTCCCAGCCGCGGCTCGGCGCTTCGTCGCTCTCGCCCCAGTTGAGCGACGGCAGCACCACCACTTGCTCTCCCGTGTCGGTGCGTACGCCGGCGCCGTCGGCACCGATGATGTGCGGCAGCGGCGATCGGTAGCGGCCCTGGCGCACCAGGACGTCATGCCAGTTCAGCGCGCTTGCGCGCAGTGCAACCGTCACCCAGCCCTGCCGTTCGGCCGGTGCAGAGAACTCGCCGGGACGCAGGACCTCGGCGGCCCCGAACTCGTGCATGACGACAGCGTGCATATTCTCTCCCCTATGGCCTGACCATTAGACCATTGAGCGGGGATGCGTACAAGGACGAGGGGTTGGACCGTCGGCAGCCAGTCGTCCAAATATTGACGTTCACGTCGTGATTGCCGGCACTTTTTCCAATCCGTTGTGACACGCGCAACAAGTCGCTATACTTTGGTCCAATGGTATGACCGATCGCTTGGTCGACCGAACTCTTCAAACGAGAGGAGTGGGGGGATGGTCTCGCTAACCGCCATAGCCGCCAGCGCACAGGAGTCGACGGTGATTGAGCATGCCCAGGCACTCGTTTCGGCGGTCGCCGACCATCTCGCGTTGCCGCCTCCCGACCTGCCGCCGATCGCGTTGGCGTGCCAGTTGGACGATCTGCGGCAACGCCTCGAGCAGCGGGTGGCGCTGTCTCCCGAGCCGACGGACGATTCGGCTGTAACTGCCGAACTGTTGATCTCGATTCTGAGGGTGCGGTGCGAACTGCTCGATGAGGATTTGTCTCGACGGGTGAGGTGCCTGACGGAGATCCGTAACGCCCTCGGTGAGCTACGAGGCCTGTCGCCGCGCGAGATGATCTACGCCGCCCCGGTGGTGTTTAGCCGTGAGTTTGGTTTTGCACGGACCATGATCTCCACCGTGCGGGGTTCGGTGTGGTTGCCTCAGCACCTGTACATCGAAGACGAAGGGGCCGATCCCTACTCGCGACCGTTCCTCGACTACGTACACGGTGCCCACATCCAACTCGCGGACGCTCCGATGGAGACAGAACTCATCCGCAAGCGGTGCGGAGCCTTCGTGCCGTCGCCGAAAGATGACAAACGCACGTTTAAGGAGCTCATCAATGTCTCCGGCTGCTGTGGGTATATCGCCGCCCCGATCACCGTTGGCGGCAGGGCAATTGGGATGCTGCACGCCGACCGTCCCGAACCGGACGGAGTGGTGACGATGGACCATCTCGACCAATTGGAGGCCTTCGCCGAGTGTCTGGCGGTGGCGTTCGAGAGCGCGGTGCTGGAGGAGAAGGCCGCCCAACAACACGTTGAAGTGGAGAACCTGGCCGCCAACGTTGACGAACTGCTCAGGCGATCAACCCGACCGGCGTTGTGGTCGGCGTCAGGCGCCACGCCGGGACAGCGACACGATGTTCACTATCGCCGCGATTTACCCGCCGTGCCCACGTTGACAGTCCGTGAACGGGAGATCATGTCGTATGTGGCGACGGGCGCCACCAACGGGCAGATTGCCCGGTGCCTGGTGATCTCAGAGGGGACAGTGAAGTCGCATCTAAAACACATTGCCAAGAAGCTCAATACGTCCAGCAGGGCAGCCGCGGTCGCGGTCTATGCCGGCATCGCCAGCCCTGTTACGGGAGGTTCGCGATGAACACCGACACGATGCTGGCCAGACTGAACGAACTCGACGCACAGCTTTGTAGCGCGGTCGGCATCTCACGGTCAGGCGATGCGACGACCGTGGACGAGGCCATCGCGATGTCCGCCGCCACCACCGATCTACTGTTGACCGGCGAACGCGGCATCCGCGACGACACCGCGCCACCGGTCGGCCATGGTCCGCTGACCGTGTTCCTGCAGGCGCAGGTCGAAGCGCGTGGGGTACAAGCCGGTCGCGG
>JAVXWV010000804.1:0-3357 GCA_032230775.1 Mycobacterium sp.
GACTGGTCGACGAACCGCACGCTGCGCAGGCGGTGCCTTGACCAACTGCAGTCGGCGATCGAAGCCGAAAAGAACGATCTGCGCGAGGAATTGATCGCCGAGGTCGGCTGCCCGGTGATGACGACAGAGTCCGCCCAACTCGACTGGCCACTCGCAGCAGGGCTGCGCTACCCCGGCAAGCTGATCGACGACTTCGAATGGGAGCGTGTCCTCGAAGGCGGTGGCCTCTTCGGCGACCGCAATGTGCGAACGGTGGTCAAGGAGCCCGTCGGCGTTGTCGCGGCCATCACGCCGTCCAACTTCCCGATCGAGGTTATCCTCAACAAGCTCGGGCCCGCGCTCGCGACTGGAAACACCGTCGTGCTCAAGCCTGACCCGAACACACCGTGGAACGCGACGCGGCTTGGCAGGTTGGTCGCCGAGCACACCGACATCCCCGCGGGTGTGGTGAACGTCGTCCCGACACCGTCCAACGAGGTCGCCGGACTGCTGGGCACCGATCCCCGCGTCGACATGATCTCGTTCACCGGCTCGACCGCCGTCGGAAAGCTGCTGATGCGGCAGGGCGCCGACACCATGAAACGAATGTTCCTCGAGTTGGGCGGCAAGTCGGTCGCGATCGTGCTCGACGACGCGAACCCGGCGGCGATCATCGGCGCGGCGATCGGAGTGTGTGTGCATGCCGGGCAGGCGTGCGCGGCGACGACGCGGATGTTGGTCCACCGGTCGCTGTACGACGAGGCCGTCGCGACCGTCACCGCCACCTACCATGCAGTGCCCGTTGGCGACCCCGTGCAACCGGAAACCCTTGTCGGACCGGTGATCAGCGCGGAGCAGAAGGATAGGGTGCTCGACGCCATCGAGCAGGCACGCCGCGACGGCGCAACGATAACCGTCGGCGGCGGCACGGTCGAGAACTTGCCCGCGCATCTGTCGGGTGGCCACTTCGTGCAGCCGACCGTGATCGTCGACGTCGACAACCGCGCCACGATCGCGCAGCAAGAGGTGTTCGGTCCCGTGCTCATCGTGATGCCGTTCGACGACGACGACGAAGCGGTGCGCATCGCCAACGACAGCGCCTACGGGCTTGCGGGCGCGGTGATATCGAGATCGATGGAGCGCGGCATGAACATCGCACGCCGCATCCGGACAGGCTCGTTCGGCGTCAACGGCGGAATGTTCTACGGCGCCGACGCGCCATTCGGCGGTTACAAGAACAGTGGCGTCGGCAGGCAGTGCGGCATCGAGGGCTTTCAGCAGTACCTGGAGACCAAGACCATCGGCTGCCGGATGCCACGTCGAACGTGAAGTTATGTTCGAAGTTTCGCTGGATTTATCGCTATCAAGCTCACATTCGATCGCCGGCCGGGATGGCGTCGAACGTCACCGGAATCGCCGTCGGGGAGCGGAACGGCTGTCCCCAGATGCGCGGGTTGTCGTCGGTGATCAACTGAATATTCGTTAGCCGATCGAGGAGGCATTCGACCGCGACGCGCGTCTCCATCCGCGCCAGGTGAAGGCCCATGCACGTGTGCTCTCCCGCGGCAAACGAGATGTGCGGCAGGCGTTTACGGAAGATGTCGAATTCCTCCGACCGCTCCCATCGCTGTTCGTCACGGTTCGCCGAGCCGATGCATGTGTCGATCACGGCGCCCTCGGGAAGAACAACTCCCTCCAGCTCGGTGCGTTCGGCCACGTACCGCTGCACGGTGGTCAGCGGCGTCTCGAATCGCAACCCTTCCTCGATGGCGGGTGCGATCAGATCGTGGTCGGCCTGCACGGCCTGGAACTGCTCAGGGTGGCTGAGCAACAGGAACAGAAGATTCCCCGACGACCGGTATGTGGTTTCCAAACCGGCAGGGAGCAGCAGCCGGAGGAACGAGTAGATGGCATCGTCGCTCAGCTTCTCACCATCGATCTCCGCGGTGACCAGATCGCCGATGATGTCCTCGGTCGGCTTGGACCTGCGCTGCTCAATCTGTTGGAGGAAATAGTCTTTCAGCGCCGCGGAGGCCTCGAAAGCTTTCTTGTACTTGACGGTGTAGCTGATCAGTTCGACGGCACGCTTACGGAACCACGCCAGATCTTCTTCGGGCAGGCCCAGCAGCTTGGAGATGACGCGGGTCGGGAACTCGAACGTGAAGTCCTTGACCAGATCGGCCTCGCCGGTGTCGATGAACTCGTCGATCAACGCGTTGACGACGGGACGCACGATCGTCGGTTCCCACTGCACGAGCGACTTGGACTTGAACGCCGCGGACACCAGATTGCGGTGTTCGCGATGCTTCTTACCCTCCATCGCCAGGATCGTCGGTCCGATGAAGAGGCCGATCGTTGAGTCATAGATGTGCGAATTGAAAACCTTGCCGTCACGGAATACCCGGTTGACGGCATCGAAGGACACCGCCGCGTAGAGCTCCTTCGGCATCATCGACTCGGGCGTCTTGGACCAGTCCATGACGGAGCCGCGGAAGACACCGGCTTCTCGCCGCTTCTGGGCAAAGAACGCATAGGGGTCACGCAAATGGTCGGCGGACTCGTCGACCGTGACGTCCTGCGCGGGGCTATCCACGTCTGATCTCCAGAATCGTCGAACGGACAGGCATCCTGCTATGGGTACTGTAAATCTTACAGTATAGCGATACGGCCTGTTGGTGACCTAGAGTTGGATCGGCGCCCGCCTCGCGCTACGCATGGCGCGCGGTCGCAGTCGCCGTCGGCTCAATCGCTCTCGCTGATCGCCTGTTCCCGGGCCCACCGATAGTCGGCCTTGCCTGCCGGGCTGCGCTCGATGACCGGCCGGAACACGATCGCCTTGGGCAACTTGTAACGGGCGATGAGATTCGACGCGTGGTCGATCAGGTCTTGGGCTTCGGCGCTGGCACCGTCGACGAGCGCGACGATTGCTACGACTTCCTGCCCCCACCGCTCACTGGGCCGGCTCGAGACGACGACGTCGGCCACTGCGGGATGTGCCAGGAGTGCGGTCTCGACCTCCTCGACGAAGATCTTCTCGCCGCCGGAATTGATGGTCTGAGATTCGCGGCCGAGCAGTTCGATCGCGCCGTCCGCGAGGTGTCGCGCGCGGTCGCCCGGCACCGAGTACCGCACACCGTCGATGACCGGAAATGTCTTGGCCGTCTTGGCCGCATCGCCTTTATAGCCAAGGGGGACATAGCCGTGTTGCGCCAACCAGCCCATGCCCTCGTGACCGGGCTCCAGCATCGAGTCGAGTTCTTCGGCCGCGACGCGGGTGTCAGGGCCTGCGGCGAAGTGGCCGGTCGACACCGCGCCCGAGGCGGACATGTGGCTCATTTGGATGCCGGTTTCCGACGATCCGACGCCGTCCATGACGAT
>JAVXWV010000819.1:0-3631 GCA_032230775.1 Mycobacterium sp.
CCAGAACTACTAAATCCGGCATTGCCAAATTGCCGCAATTACACTGGCGGCAAAACACCTTGCTGAAAATACCAGAAATCCGGCATTCACAAATCAGGCATTCACAGGGGCAAGTCTCCTTGCCAGAATTCTTACATCCGGCATTGCCCAACGCAGCAATACGAATTCGACCCCCACAGCGGCCAGCCACGGCAGTGTCATGACGGCGGTGAAGTGGACGAACGACAAACCCGCGACACTGAAGGCCAACAAGTTGGTCAGATTGGACACTGGAAACAGCAGTGAGGCGCTGTTCGCGAGGTGGGCGGTCGAGTATGCGTGCGGCTTCGCGGAGACAGCCAGTGTGCGGGCCGTCGCGAGCACAACGGGTGTCAACAGCACGACAGTCGCATCGAGGCTCAGGATCGCGGTGGTGGCGGCCGCAATCACGAAAACCTTGACGAGCAACCGTTGTTGACCGCCCGAGGTGGTCCGCGCCATCGCAACGCCCGCGGCGCGAAACAGTCCCTCGTCGTCGCACAGCCGTGCCAGCACGAGCACCGCCGCGAGGAAGCCGACGACCGGCAGCAGCCGGCTCACCTCGGCTGCGGCGTCATGCCACGAGATCACTCCGAGTGCAATCAGCAGGCCTGCCGCCGGTACCGCCGCGACGGCCTCTGGCCAGCCGCGCGGGCGGACCATCGCAAATCCGAGCACCACGGCCAGCGCCACCAGCGCCAGCGTCAACTCCACGGATCGCAGCGCTGCCACAGCGTTGGGAGGTGCAGCGGGACGCCGTCGTCGGTGGCCAGCCGGGACAACACCCGCATCGACACGTCGAGATCGTCTCCGGCGTACGGCAGCGCGCGCAGCGGCTTGTGCAGCGGGCGGAAGAAGTCGTCCCAGTGGATGAGCACGACGCGGCGTGCGCCGACGGTGCGCACGGTCTCGGCCCAGTAGTCGATGAGGTACTGCTCGGGTTGCAGCCCGAGTTGTCCGACACCGAGATACACGACATCGGCCCGCTGCCCGTCGAGCGCGCCGCTGACGAAGCCTGCGCTGCCGACGATCAGCATGCGCCGGTCCGTCGGCCGGTGGTGCACGAGAGTCGACCACGCTTCGCCGCACTTGTACGCAGAGACCTTCACCGGAGGCACGACGGGTTTGGCGATGACTCCGGGAAAGCGATCGGGCGGGCAGTGGTCGCCCTCGATCAGCGTGACATCGAACGCGCCAAGGCTGATCCGTTCGCCCGGGGTGACCGCCAGGACGCGCTCGGCAGGCAGGCCCGCGCCGCGGCCGACCTGTACCGTCGACGTCCCGCCAACCACGCGTGCGCCGGTGCGCTCGGCGACCACACCCGAGTCCATGGCGTGGTCGAAGTGGGTGTGCACCGGCATGACTGCCTCGAGTCGGTCGACACCGAGGCGCGCCAGGCAGCCGTCGATACGCGCCGCGGACGGCGACAGCGGCCGCAGCCCGGTCTCGAGCAGGTTCGGACGGGAGAAGAAGCCGTCGGTCATCAACGCCGACGCGCCGTCGTCGATCAGCAGCGTCGTGACCCCTGCCCAGGTGACGGTCAACGGCGCGTCAGGAGCGGCGGCAGGCGCGTCGAAGTAACGTGCGTAGTCCGTCAGGTCCGG
This sequence comes from Mycobacterium sp., assembly GCA_032230775.1. Taxonomy (GTDB): domain Bacteria; phylum Actinomycetota; class Actinomycetes; order Mycobacteriales; family Mycobacteriaceae; genus Mycobacterium. The sequence goes on from JAVXWV010000819.1 coordinate 1,623, forward strand.
TCTGCCAAGCTTGAGGCGCATCAGGCGAACGCCTTGATCTCGACGCCGTCGGCCGCCAGACGATCGCGCACCGCATGGGCAATCTGCACCGCGCCAGGCGACTCGCCATGTACGCAACCGGTTTCCACGGTGATCGGGATGGTGGATCCGTCGACGGCGGCGACCCGGCCCGCGGTGACCATCGACGCCACCCGGTTGGCGATCTCCGCGACATCGTGCAGCACGGCGTTGGGCAGCTTCCGCGAAACCAGTTGTCCGTCGGAGCGATACGCGCGGTCCGCAAACGCCTCGGGCACCGTACGCAGGCCCAGCTCCTGCGCCTCGGCGAAGAACACCGAGCCCGAAAGCCCGAGCACCGCAAGGCCCGGATCGACGGCGTGCACGGCCTCGGCGACCGCGCGGGCCTGGCCGTGATTGCTGACGATCGTGTTGTACAGCGCGCCATGGGGTTTGACGTAGCTGACGGTGGAGCCTGCGGCGTGTGCCAGTGCCTGTAGCGCACCGATCTGGTAGATCACATCGGCCGTCAGATCCTCTGGCGTCGCGTCGATGAAGCGGCGGCCGAAACCTGCCAGGTCGCGATAGCTGACCTGGGCGCCGATGCGCACACCCCGCTCCGCAGCCGCGCGGCAGGTCCGCGCCAGCGTTGCGGCGTCACCGGCGTGGAAACCGCACGCCACGTTGGCGCTGGTGACGACATTCAGCATGGCTTCGTCGTCGCCAAGCTTCCACACTCCGAAGCTCTCGCCAAGATCCGCGTTCAGATCCACAGTCCCCACGATCGTCAGCCTAGGCCGGTGCCCGCGCGGGCCAGGCGTTCTCGGAAACGAATTCGCTGAGCGGACGGCCCAGCGTCCATTCGTCGATCTCCAGCTGCGGCCGCTGCGGGAAGTCCGGTACCGGGCCGAGGCACAGGATCGCCACGGGTTCCGCGTCGTCGGGCATCGCCAGCAGTGCACCGATCCGAACGGGATCGAAGATCGACACCCAGCCCATGCCGAGGCCTTCGGCGCGCGCGGCCAGCCACAGGTTCTGGATTGCGCAGGACACCGATGCCAGGTCCATCTGCGGCAGGGTGCGTCTGCCGAAAACGTGGCTGTGCCTGTCGTCGCACAGCGCCACCACGAGCAGTTCGGCACACTCCAGGATGCCCTCGACCTTGAGTGCGAGGAACTCGTCGGCACGCGGCCCCAGTGCCTCGGCGGTGCGCGTCCGCTCCTCGTCGACGATCGAGTGAATCCGCGTGCGCAACGCCGCGTCGGTGATGCGGATGAACCGCCACGGCTGCATCAACCCCACGCTGGGGGCTGAATGCGCGGCGTGCAGCAGCCTCGCCAGCACGTCCTCGGCCACGACGGCGTCCGGCACAAACGTGCGCATGTCGCGCCGCTCGGCGATGACTCGGTACACGGCCTGGCGCTCCGTTGCGCTGAATGCGTGCTCGTCCACGGCGGTCAGCCTAGGTGGCACGATCGGTGACGTGAGCCGCGAGGACGTATTGATCACCGCAACTGAATTGGCTCGCCGCCTCGACGTCGGCGAGCCGCTGACGATCCTGGACGTGCGCTGGCAGCTGTCGGAACCCGACGGGCGGGCCGCCTACGAGCAGGGCCACCTCCCCGGCGCGGTCTACGTGTCCCTTGAAGACGAGCTCAGCGACCACGGTGTGTCGGGCCGTGGACGCCATCCGCTGCCGTCAGGGCGCAGCGTCGAGGCCGCCGCCCGGCGATGGGGCGTGCGAGACGGAGTCCCCGTCGTCGTCTACGACGACTGGAACCGCGCAGGCTCGGCAAGGGCGTGGTGGGTGCTGACCGCGGCGGGACTGCCCGATGTGCGCATCCTCGACGGCGGTCTCGGCGCGTGGACTGGGCCGTTGGAAGCCGGCACCGTCGTACCCGAACCCGGCGACGTGACGGTGACGCACGACGACCTGTACGTCGGTGCCCGCCCGACGCTGACGGCCGAGCAGGCAGCGCATGTCGAAATCCTGCTCGATGCGCGTGCGCCCG
>JAVXWV010000846.1:0-8049 GCA_032230775.1 Mycobacterium sp.
CGGGGTAATTGTGCAGCATCGTGCGCAGGTCGTAGCACGGCTTGTCGAGGTTGTCGTCGAGGCTGGCGGGTGCGGGCGTGTCGGTGTCGGTGAGCAGGAAGAACTCGGTCTCGATACCCAGGTTGAAGGTGTATCCGAGCGTGGCTGCATCGGCAGTCACGCGCTTGAGGATCTGCCTGCTGCAAGCGTTGAACGGGGTATCACCGATCCACAGATCGCCTGGGAACCAGGCGACTTCACGATTGAATGGCATCACGATCGGATGGTCCAGATCGGGATGCGGCGCGACCTCGTCGTCGTTCACGTCCTGGGGTACACCGTCGAGCGCAGCCCCGGTGAACATCTCCGATCCAAGGGCCGCCTGGGTCAGATGGCCGAGCGGCACCATCTTGGATTTCGGCTTGCCATGCATGTCGACGAAGCTGATCGCGGCGTACTTGACGCCCTTGGCCGCCAGCTCATCGGCGACCGCACGGGCCGCCGACGCGACGGTGGTGGTCTGCCCGTTCAGGGTTGTCGTCATTGGTTGTGTCATCCTGCCGATGCGAGAGTGCTTGTTGGGTTGATGATTCCGAGTTCGCGCCCGAGGTAGCGGTAGAACTCCCAGAGTGGTCGCTCGAGATGCGAGAGCCGGCCCGTGCTGGTCACACCCGACCGGACGGCGCGCTGCACCGCGGTGCAGGCGTCGATGTCTTCGCGGTGGATGTCGCAGATCGTCTTGACCAGCTGGCTGCGGCGTTCCTCGACGCCTGGCGCGGCCAACGCGGCCGGGGACATGCAGATGTCGAGCTGCAGCTCGATCTTGCCTGCCCCGAGTGGCAATGTCTTGAGCCAGTACATGTATGCGGGGCCCATCGCAATCTGCAGCAGCGGATACGCGATGAAGATCAGTGACTTGTCTTTGTGCTCCGCGGTGAGCGTCTCGGCGCCAGGCGACAGGAATGGCGGATCGGAGGGATAGCCGGCGACCTGTTGTGACCACATCGTGGTGAAGTAGTCGCCGACCTCGCCGGTGTAGCTCAGGGACGCGGGAAATCGGTCCTCCAGCGACCCGCGGTGCGGACCCATGTGGTGGTAACACTCCATGAAGTTGTCGACCATGATCTTCCAGTCCCAATCGCACACGCCCCAGTCGGTCTGCTCGACGGTCTGGTAGTTCTCCAGGTCGTAGACGTCGACGATCGCATCCAGAGCTGCGTATTGGCTCGCCAATGACTCCGCTTGGCCGTCGAAGTTCACCAACACGAAGCCTTTCCACACTTCGTGGCGGAACTTCTTGAGCGGATAGTCACTCCGGTCGAACCCGGACGACTTCTTCATCTCCGGCGCCCCGGCGAGGTGCCCGTCGAGGCCGAATGACCACAGGTGATACGGGCACTGCAGCACGTTGGCTTCGCCCGCACCGCTGCACACCTCCATCCAGCGGTGCGAGCAGTTGCGCGACAGCACGCGGATCTCCGAATGCCGGTCACGGGTGACGACCAATGGAGTGCCGAGGATGTCGATGCTGTAGTAACTGCCTGGCGTTGGCACCTGCTCGACGCGGCACAACGGCACCCAGCCGTGCTTGAAGATCCGATCGACCTCGGCAGCGTACAGCTCGTCGCTGCTGTAGGCCTCGGGTGGCAGCGTGACGGCCTTGTCGGGCGAATCCACAGCGCATGTGGCGGTCAGGCGGGAATAGTCGAAAGACACCATTGCTCCTCGTGTCTCGGGTGGTGGTTACCGCAGACGCTATGGGCGCTGTGTTGCGGATCCGTTTCCTGGTCGTAAATGACCTATTGAAAGTTTGGCAGCAGATGGTCATCACTATTGCGCCGGCTACATGCGTCTTTCTGCGGCCGTCTCAATAGAGTATTGAAACGAAGGTTTCACCTTGCGGCGACCTGGAAACCGGTAGGAATGACGTCATGATCGAGGTCACCCTGCTCGGCACCGGTAGTCCCATCCCCGACGTCGATCGAGCGGGACCGTCGACGCTTGTGAGAGCCGGCGGACAAATCTTTCTTGTCGACTGCGGTCGCGGCGTGCAGCAGCGCATGACGGCCATCGGCGTCGGTGCCAATGGATTGACTGCGCTGCTGCTGACACACCAGCACAGCGATCACATCGCCGATCTGGGCGACCTGATCATCACGCGATGGGTGACCACATTCGACCCGAACCCGGTGCCCCTGCCGATCATTGGGCCGCCCGGCACGGCTGACGTGGTCGACGCCACGCTCAAGGCCTTCGGTTTCGACATCCGCTACCGGATCGCGCATCACGCCGACCTGACCTCGCCACCGGCGGTGGAGGTGCATGAGTACACCGAGGGCATGGTGTGGGACCGCGACGGGGTGACGATCCGGGTGGCGCCGACGGATCACCGGCCCGTCGAGCCGACGATCGGGTTCCGGGTCGAACACGGCGGCGCGTCGGTGGTGCTGGCCGGTGACACCGTCCCGTGTGAGAGCCTCGATGCGCTGGCGGCAGGGGCTGGCGGGTTGGTGCACACCGTGATTCGCAAGGACCTGATCGACAAGATGCCGATGCAGCGCATCCGCGACATCTTGGATTACCACTCATCGGTCGAGCAGGCCGCAGAGACCGCGGCGCGCGCAGGCGTCGGCATCCTGATCCTCACCCACTACGTGCCGGGCATCCAACCGGGTCAGGAGGACGACTGGCGCGCGCTGGCGGCCGCGGTGTTCGACCGGCAGATCGAACTGGGCGACGACCTGCACCGGGTGGAGGTTCACCCCGGCGTGTGCGCCAAACCGGCCAGCTGATCGGCGGCACCCGCAAGACAATTGAGGTCCGTCTCGGTCAGCGGCCTGCCGCGGGCGATCGCCACGACGTGCTGCACCCCGAGCTCGCCTAGCGCTCGGCACCGCTCGGCGAGCTCGTCGGAGTTCTCGCCCTCCTTGAGCGCGGTGGTTACGGTGCGCTCGATCTCGTCGGGTGGCCTGCCGACATCGACGCAGTGACGGTCCAGCACGCCGAGCTGCCTGCGGATCGCGGCGCCTCCGTCTGGCACGTCGAACAGATTGCACGCGTCGCCGAACTCGGCGACCAGCCGCAGCGTGCGCCGTTCGCCCGTGCCGCCGATCAGGACCGGTGGCGTTGTGATCGGTAGGGGGCGTCCTACCGGATGCTCGAGGTCCAGATACTCGCCGCGGAACGGAGTTTCGTCGCCGCCCCACATGTGCCGCGCCAGCCTCAGCAACTCGGTCATCCTGGCGAATCGTTCGGCGGTCTCAGGGAGGAAGAGCCCCATCGCGCGGGCCTCGTCGCCGTTGTATCCGGCGCCGATTCCCAGCCACGCCCGGCCTGCCGACAGCACGTCGAGTGTGGTGACGGCTTTGATCAACAAGGCGGGGGCGCGGAAGGTTGCGGCGGTGACCATGGTGCCGAGTCGGATCCGCGACGTGGCCGCCGCGAGGTATCCCAGGGCGGTGTAGGCCTCCAACATCGGTTCGGAGGGACTGCTGGCGGGATCGGCCTGCAGAAGGTGGTCGGGCACCCATAGGGTGTCAACCGCCGCGCCGTCGAGGAAATCCGCGAGCGACGCAAGCCGGGTGTGGATCCGATCGGCCCACGAGTAATTCGTCACGCTCACACTGAGTTTCATCGCCGCGTCCCCGCCTCGGCATCCTGCCGATTACGTCGGCGCAGCGGAAGCATCGCACCGGCCACGATCAACCAGATCAATCCGGTGAACCGGGCGACAGGCAACAGTGGCGACAGGCCCGGCCAGATCAGCACCAGTGTGGTCAGTTCGGCCAGACCCGCGATCGCCAGGCCGGCCCACGCGACCGGTCTTGGCAGCAATCCGACGACGAGGCCGGGCACCGCAATGCCTGCGATCAGCAGGCCGAGGGTGACCACATGCCATGGGCCTCCGCTCAGGTAGGTGAGGTAGTACAGCGCACGCACCAACGCCCGGTCGGAGGTCACTTCCGGCCGTGACAGCGTCCATGCGGTCAGGCTCGATAAGGCGAGACCAGCCGACGCGAGGAGGCCGCCTGCCAACGCGATCGTCGCCCCCGGTGCGGTGATGCCGAGTTGTCGCAGACGTGCGCTCGCCGTCGCAGCGTAGATGGCCAGCGGTATCGACGAACCGAATGTTCCGACGGCGATGGCTACGGCGGCAGCGTGGTGTCCCGCGACGTAGTCCTGTATCGCCGTCGCGGACCCATACGGGAGCGGCATGACACCCGCCAGCGCGACGCCGATCACGAGTCCGGCGAGCAGCAGACCCAGGGAGATCGCCGCAAGAAGCGCCAACGGAGGGCCGCCTTGCGATGGTCGTTCAACCGCGCTATTCATATCCAGTGATGAATCGTTCATACTATGAACGATATGCCCGATCGAGAGCTCAGACAAGATCATTCAATGATTTGCAGGGCAAATCGTTCACAACTGATACGATTTGTGTGTGTCAACAGCGGCAAGCGGCGGTGACAGTGTGGCGTTCCTGCTGTCCCAACTCGGCCACCGTTCCGCCTCGGTGTTCACCGACCTGATCGCGTCGATCGATCTGACTCCGCCGCACGCAGGGATCCTGCGCGCGATCGCTGCCGAACCTGGTCGTAGTCAGCAGGCGCTCAGCGGCCAGTTGGGTCTGTTGCCGAGTCGAGTCGTTGCCTACGTCGACGAGCTGGAGGACCGCGGCTACGTCGAACGTCGCCGCAACCCCGCCGACCGCCGACTGCATGCGCTGCATCTGACCGCGTCCGGCAAGAAGGTCATCACGAAGATCGGCGAGCTGGGACGTCAGCACGACCGGCTACTCACCGCAGGGCTGGATTCGCAGCAGCGCGACATTCTGCACCAGCTGCTGGCGACGATCGCCGAGCATCAGGGCCTGACGCCGCATGTTCACCCGGGCTTCCGCACGCTCGGACGTGCCACCAATTCGCCCTAGGCCAGCCTGGTGATCTCGACGACGACATCAAGGTCGGTCGACCCCTCGCCCGAGTAGATGCCTTTCAGCGGCGTGACATCTGAGTAGTCACGGCCGACCCCGACGCTGATGTACTGCTCGTTGATGTCGGCGTCGTTGGTGGGGTCGAAATTCCACCAGTCTCCGGTCCACGCCTGTATCCACGCGTGACTCTGCCCGTCGATGGTGTCACCGACCTTCGCTTTCCCCTTGGGATGCAGATAGCCCGAGACGTATCGGGCCGGAATACCCATGCTTCGCAACAGGATCAGCGTCAGATGGGCGAAGTCCTGGCAGACGCCTTTCCCTTCCCTGTGCGCATCCAGCCCCGACGAGTGCACGCCTGTAGTGCCAGGGACGTATTCAAGTTCGCTGTGCACCCAATTCGCGGCGGCGGTGACGGCCTCGTGCGGTTCGTGGTACTTGGCGATGCGCTCCCCCACCCGGTGGATCCGTTTGCTCTGCGGCGTGTAGTGGGTTCCGCCGAGCACCTCATCGAACTTGTCGATCACCGCCTCCGAGCGCAGGTCCTCCCAGCTGACAGTTTCCTTGGGCATCTCGCCGCGGTCGGTCTCCACCACCGAACTCGAGGTGACCTCGAGTTCGGTGTGCGGGGCATGCAGGTCGAATGCGGTCACCGCGGTGCCCCAGTAGTCGACATAGCGGTACGACCTTGTGGCGGGGACGGTTTCGACGCGGTTGAGGATGACGTTCTGGCGAGAATCTGAGCGCGGCGTCAGCCGGGCCTCGTTGAAGGAGGCCGTGACCGCTGACTTGTAGGCGTAGCCCGTCGAGTGCACGACCCGTAGCCGCCACATCAGACCTCACCCTCCTCAATGACCAAGGAGCCATTCTGACCCGCATCGTGCCACGCCACCCACGGTGCGGAGTGAAAGTACTGCAGCGCCAGCGCTTCTCCGACGTCAGCACATATTTCCTGCAGGCCGCCCAGCCGCTTCTCCAACGATTCCAGAAGCACACCGGGACGCAGGAACTCCAACTCGCTGCGCGCCCGGCCCAGTAGGCGCTGCGCCTCCGCGGTGGCGCCGACCCGGTTGTGCGGCCGCTTCATCAGCTCGTCGAGGCTGTGCTCGGCCAACCGCAGGGAGTAGAAGATCGACCGCGGGAAAAGCCGGTCCAACAACATGAATTCGACCACCCGGCCCGCATCCATCGCTCCCCGGTAGGTGCGCAGGTAGGTGTCGTGCGCACCGGCCGACCGCAGCAGGGTGACCCACGCCGGCGAAGAGGCGCTGTCCCCGACGCGCGACAGCAGCAGCCGCACCGTCATGTCGACACGTTCGAGCGCGCGGCCAAGCACCATGAACCGGTAGCCGTCGTCACGGCTCAGTGTCGAGTCTGCCAGCCCGGCGAACATCGCCGCGCGGCCCTCGACGAACGACAGGAACTCATGCGGCCCAAGACGTTTCGCTGCGCGTTCCCGTTCGGCGAGCGCGTTGTAGGTGGTATTGAGGCACTCCCAGATCTCGGTGGAGGTGACTTCGCGTGCGCCGCGGGCATTTTCGCGCGCGGCCGAGATCGCGTTGACGATCGAGCAGCCGCCCTCGGCGCCGCGGCTGTACGCGACGATGTCGGTCAACGACCACACATCCAGCGGGGTCTTGGGCGATTCGATGCCCAGCACCTTCAACAGTGTCCGCGACGCCTGGTCGGGGTCGACGCTGGAATCCTCGAGCAGCTGGTGCACCGTCACATCGAGAATGCGGGCGGTATCGTCGGCCCGCTCCACGTAACGGCCGATCCAGTACAGCGATTCGGCGTTGCGCGCCAACATGGAATCACCACCTACTGTTGCTGTTGCTGTTGCTGTTGACTCTGCTGCGACCCGTCGGACGGCCGTACTGGCTGCGATTGTTGCTGCTGGCGCTGCTGTGATGACCCGTCTGAACCGTTTTCGGCCTTGGAGCCCTTCGGGGTCTCGGGCAGCGACCGCACCACCTCGGCGGCGGCGAGTTCGCGGTCGGCCACCGACGTGCGCGACGCCAGGACCCAGGTGTCCTTGGAACCGCCGCCCTGGCTGGAGTTGACCACCAACGACCCTTCGGGCAATGCGACGCGGGTCAGTCCGCCGGGCAGCACCCAGACCTGGTCGCCGTCGTTGACGGCGAACGGACGCAGGTCGACGTGGCGGGGCGCCAGACTGTCGTCGATCTGGGTCGGGACGGTGGACAGCTGCACCACGGGCTGCGCGATCCAGCCGCGCGGGTCGCTTCGGATCTTCTTGCTGATCGTGGTGAGTTCCTTCTCGGAGGCGTCGGGTCCGAAAACGATGCCATAGCCACCAGAGCCTTCGACCGGCTTGATGACGAGTTCGTCGACCCGGTCGAGCACCTCCTCGCGTTCCTCGTCGAGCCAGCAGCGGTAGGTGTCGACGTTGGCCAGCAGCGGCTTCTCGCCGAGGTAGTACTCGATGATGGTGGGCACGTAGGTGTAGACCAGCTTGTCGTCGCCGACACCGTTGCCCACTGCGCTGGAGATGACGACGTTGCCTGCCCGCGCGGCGTTGAGCAGGCCTGCCACACCGAGCACCGAGTCCGGCCGGAACTGCATGGGGTCGAGGTAGGCGTCGTCGATGCGTCGGTATATGACGTCGACCTGACGCTCGCCGTCGGTGGTGCGCATGTATACGGCGTTGTCCCGGCAGAACAGGTCGCGGCCCTCGACGAGCTCAACGCCCATCTGGCGGGCGAGCAGCGAGTGCTCGAAATAGGCCGAGTTGTAGACACCGGGGGTGAGCACCACGACGGTCGGGTCGGCGACGTTGTTCGCGGCCGCGTTGCGCAACGCCCGCAACAGATGCGCGGAGTAGTCGCCGACCGCCCGCACCCGATGCGTGGCGAACAGATTCGGGAAGACCCGTGCCATCGTGCGCCGGTTCTCCATCACGTAGGAGACACCGGACGGCGAGCGCAGGTTGTCCTCGAGGACCCGGAAATCGCCCTTGGCGTCGCGCACCAGGTCGATGCCCGCGACGTGGATGCGCACGCCGTTGGGCGGGGCGATGCCCACCGCCTCGCGATGGAAGTGCTCGCAGGAGGTGACGAGGCGGCGCGGGATGACACCGTCGCGCAGGATCTCCTGCTCGCCGTAGATGTCGTCGA
>JAVXWV010000904.1:0-11640 GCA_032230775.1 Mycobacterium sp.
ACGTCGCAGCACAACGGGCGGCCCAGGTAAACCAGCTCGTTGTCGACGGCGCCGAACTGTTCGGCGCGCTGGACGACCGGCGCACCGCCATTGCCGAACTCATCCAAGGAATTGCCCCGGTCTCACAACAGATTTCAGCGTTCGTCGAAGAGAATCGTGCGGAGTTCGGTCCTGCGTTGACAAAGCTCAGCCTGGTGCTCGACAACCTGAACGAACGGCGTGAACACATCAGCGAAGCGCTCAAGCGCCTGCCGCCGTACGAGACGGCGCTGGGGGAGGTGGTGTCAAGTGGTCCCGGCTTTACCGTCAACCTGTACAACGTCCCGCCCGTCACCAATTCGGCATTGATCTTCGACGCGATGTTCCAGCCGGGCAAGATGCCGGACAGCTTGGCAGACCTCCTGCGTGGCTTCCTTCACCAGCGCACCATCGTCAGGCCGAAATCGCCATGAGCCACGCCGTTCCCGTGCCGCGAACCAGGTGGATGCGCCTTGCCGTTGGTCTTGTTCTGATCGCGACGCTGGTGGGCGCGATCACTGCGCTGGCGACGCAAGGTGGCAAATCGCGGGTTTTGGTTGTGTATTTTGCGTCGGCCACCGGACTGTACCCGGGCGACAGCGTTCGCGTCGCCGGTGTCCCGGTCGGCAGCATCGACGCCATCGAGCCGCGCCACGATGACGTGAAGGTGACGATGTCGCTGCCTGCAGACGTCCCGCTCCCCGCCGACGTCAACGCGGTGGTGATGGCGCCGAATCTGGTGGCGGCGCGCTTCATTCAGCTGGCTCCGGCGTACGAGAGCGGACGCCTTCTGCCCGCAGGGGCCACTATCGAACTCTCCCGGACCGCGACTCCGGTCGAATGGGACGAGGTGAAGTCCGAACTGACCAAACTCAGCGCACAGCTGGGTCCGTCGACGGATTCGTTGAAGGGGCCGCTCAGCGCGTTCATCGATCAGGCCGCGGAGACATTCGACGGTAAAGGCGAATCGTTCCGCGAAGCGCTGCGCGAGCTGTCCCAGACCGCAGGCAGGCTCGGTAACTCCAGGACCGATGTGTTCGGGACGATCAAGAACCTTCAGGTCGTGATCGAAGCGTTGTCGGCCAGCAATGATCAGATCGTCCAGTTCGCGGGTCACCTGGCGTCTGTGTCGCAGGTGCTTGCCGACAGTTCCAACAGGCTTGACGCCACGTTGAACACTCTCAACGTGGCACTGCAGGACGCGCGAAAATTCCTGCACGACAACAATGCGACGCTGATCGGCCAGATCGACAAGCTGGCCGACTTCACGAAGACGTTGTCCGATCGCAGCGAGGACATCGAACAGGTGCTCCACGTCGGACCGAACGGCCTGGCCAATTTCTACGCCATGTACAACCCGGCGCAGGCGTCGCTGGCAGGGACGCTGGCGTTCCCCGACTTCGCCAACCCGGTGCAGTTCATCTGCGGCAGCTTCGATGCAGGCGACTCCCCGGACAACTTCAAACGCGCCGAGATCTGCCGCCAGCGGATGGCACCGGTCCTCAAGCGGCTGACGATGAACTACCCGCCGATACTGTTCCATCCGATCAACAGCATCACCGCCTACGACGGCCAGATCATCTACGACACCCCCGCCACCGAGGCCAAGGCGCGCACGCCGGTCGCCGAAACCCAGTGGCAGCCACAAACAGCCAACACGGCTGACGTCACGTCGCTGCTCGTGCCGCCGGAGCCCGTAACGCAGGGGAGCGGAGGGTGACCGCGCGTGCGGTCGCCATCGCGTCGGTGGCCCTGCTCGTAGCAGGCTGCCAGTTCGGCGGACTTAACTCCGTTGACATGCCGGGCACTGCCGGACACGGCAGGGGCTCCTACACGGTCACGGTGCAGATGCCCGATGTCGCCACCCTGCCGCAGAATTCGCCGGTCATGGTCGACGACGTCACCGTTGGCAGCGTGTCGGGGATCGAGGCAGTCCAACGCCCCGACGGCACCATCTATGCCGCGGTGCGACTTTCGTTGAACGGGGATGTCCGGCTGCCCGCCAACGCCACGGCCAAGGTCGCGCAGACGTCCCTGTTGGGTTCCCAGCATGTCGAACTGGCTGCCCCATATGACCGGCCCGAGATCGGCACGCTTGCCGCGGGGTCGACGATCGAGCTCGACAACGCCGGGAGGTACCCGACCACCGAGGAAGTACTCTCCTCGCTGGGTCTCGTGGTCAACAAGGGCAATCTCGGTGCACTGCAAGACATCACCGATGAGGCCTTTGCAGCCGTCGCGGGGCGCGCGGGGAGCTTCACTGGGCTGGTGCCCCGGGTGGCCGACCTCGCCGCATCGTTGAAGCAGCAGACCGCCGATATCGTCGCCACCCTCGAAGGGGTCGATCGCTTCTCGGCGACGCTGGCCCATGACAGCGACGGCTTGTCGAAACTGCTCGACAACCTGCCCCAAGCGCTTGGAGTGCTCAACGACAACCAGGACAGAATCGTCGACGCGTTCGCAGCGCTGAACCGGCTGGCCACCGTCGCAGCGCACGTTGTGGCCGAGACCAAGGAGGACTTCGCCGCCGACCTGCGTGGCCTGTACCCGGTCGTGAAGTCGTTGGCCGACAACGCCGATGACCTTTTGACCTCGCTACAGTTGCTGCCCACCTTCCCATTCCCCAGCCGCAGCATAAAACAGGCGGTTCGAGGTGACTACCTGAACGTTTTCATCACGCTCGACCTGACGCTGCGCAGGCTTGGTACGTCGTTCTGGACCGCGTCGATCGTCGATCCCAACCTCAGGCGTCTGAACGACGTCATCAATCCTCCTGACTGGCTGCTGGGCGAGACGGCCAACCTGTCCGGGCAGGCCGCCGACCCGTTCACGACTCCGGCGGCCGGTACGACGGGACCAGGGCGATGAACCGCTTGGTTCGAATCCAGTTGACCATCTTCGCCATCGTGACGGTGTTGGCGATGGGTGCGGTCGCCGTCTTCTATCTGCGCCTGCCCGCAGCGCTGGGAGTGGGTGCCTACACCGTCACCGCGGAATTCACCGAAAGTGGTGGCCTGTACCCGAAGGCCAACGTCACGTACCGCGGCGTGACCGTGGGAAACGTGCAATCGGTCGGCTTGATCCGTGGGGGAGTCGAAGCTGTTCTCCGCCTGGATAATCCAACTACGGTCCCCGCCGACGTCGTGGCCACCGTGCACAGCATGTCGGCGATCGGCGAGCAGTACCTCGACTTGGTCCCCGGCGATAGCGACTCATCGGAGGTGCTGCACGACGGGTCGCGGATCGGACGAGCCAACACCCGGGTCAGTCAGGATGTCGCCGGCCTGCTGCGCGAGGCGGACAAGCTGGTGTCCAGCATCTCTGACAGCCGGCTGCGGGACCTGCTGCGGGAGAGCTTCGCGGCGTTCAACGGGTCCGGCCCCGACCTGGCCCGGCTGATCCAGGGCGCGCGACGGCTCATCGACGAAGCGAACAACAGCTGGCCTCAGACGGTGAAGCTGATTGATCAGGCGGAGCCCTTTCTGGACACCCAGATCCGCTCTGGCGAGGATATCGGCAGGCTCACCGACGGATTCGCGCGGTTCAGCGACGAGCTGAGGCAAGCCGACGGCGAATTCTCGTCGCTGCTGGCCACCACACCGGGCACCGCCGATCAGGTCGGCGCCACATTCGCCGGTATCCGCCCGACCTTTCCCTTGCTTGCGGCCAACCTCGCGAACCTGGGCCGGGTGGGCGTCGTTTACAACAAGTCCCTGGAGCAGATCCTGGTCCTGATGCCTGCGCTGTTCGCGGCCATCCTGACGATCGGTGGTGCGGAACCGGGCGATGAAGGCGCAAAGGTCGATTTCAAGCTGAACCTTGGTGACACCCCGCCGTGCCTGACCGGATTCATCCCACCACCGCTGACCCGGACGCCTGCCGACGAGACTCTGCGGGAACTGCCGACCGACCTGTACTGCAAAGTGGCCCAGGATGATGCGACCAACGTCCGCGGCGCACGCAACTACCCGTGCCAGGAGTTTCCCGGCAAGCGCGCGCCGACGGTCGCCCTGTGCCGTGACCCGCGCGGATACGTGCCCGTGGGCTCGAACCCGTGGCGCGGCCCGCCGGTGCCCTACGACACGCCGGTGACAGATCCACGTAACATTCTGCCGTACAACAAGTTTCCGTACTTGCCTCCGGGTTCGGTACCTGATCCCGGGGCACAGCCCGCGCCGGCCCCTGATGCGCCGATCGAGGTCCCGCCACTGCCCGCCGAGCGAGCGGTGCCGCAAGGCACAGACCCGCCTGTGGCGGCGGCAGACCCCGGCGGCGGGTTCACCGAACCGACCGGCGAGAAGGCGACCTTCGCCCCCGCGATGGCGGGCTATCACGCCCCGGAGAGCTGGGTCGACCTGATGCTCGACCCGTCGCCGCGGTAGTGCTCAGTGCTTTGGCCGCGAGATCCTGTCGATGAAATGCTCGACCAGTTCGCGTTCGGCGACCTTGTCGTCGAGTGGAAAGTCGACCAGTGACCAGACGAATCGCGCCGCCACCTGGGCATCGAGGTCGCTGAGCGGCGGGAACCCGATCGCCGCGATAGCGAGGTTGATCGTCCGCGGCGAGACGAGGTATCGGCGGGTCTGGCCATCGCTGGATTGTTTGACAGCGTCGGCGAGTTCGGGTTGGGACCGGATCGCGTTCACGGCGGCCAGAATCGCGTCGACGACCCCATCGTGACCGCCCGCCATTGTTCGTTCGCTTGCCGCGCGATGCGCAGCCGCCGTGATCTCAGCCGTGACAACACCTTCCAGAATCCCCGCCTTGCCTCTCACGTACCGGTACAACGTGGCGCGAGAGCAACCAGCTTGTTCCGCAACGTCTTCAGGTGTGACATGATCGACGCCGCGCTCCTTGAACAGGCGCGCCGCAGTGTGAAAGATCCGCTCCCTGCCGACCTTCAGGCGGCCACCGCCTGCGATCCAATCCGGATTGTCATCGACAGCGGTGTCATCGACCGGAGGAAAGGTGATCGACATGGTTATCTCCTTGGGGCTCAGTTGTCGACGTTGAGGGTTTCGCTGATTCGGGTGAGGAACCGGCTGAATCGGACGACCTCTGCCTGGCTGAATTCGTCGGTGAGCAGCTCGTCGATCTCGCCGAGTTTGGCCGATGCCCGCCGCCACGCGGCGCGGCCCGCCGGGGTCAGCGTGGCGTCGATGATTCGGGCGGAGACCTCGGACTGCGCCCGCTCGATGTAGCCCTTCTGCTCCAGCGCAGTGATCAGCCCGACCATCGCCTGCGGCGTGACGAACACCGTGCGGGCCAGCTCGGCCGACGACGCCTTGCGCATGTGGGCCAACGCCTGGATCACACCGAACTGCGACTTCGTCAAGCCGGTACCCCGCAACTTGGCATCGAGGAACCTCGCCGCGGCCCGCTCGGCGCGCTTGAGCTCCCACGGGAGGTGGGCCACCGTTGGCTCGTAGTCTTCGTCTCGCTGGACTGCCATCATTGCCTCGCTCGCGCGGCGCTCTGGCGAGGCGGCTGGCCCGCCTCGAATCGCGGTCAACCCTACCGAGGTGGTCATATCATCTCCGTCAAGCCGCGGTGACCCCAATACGCGTCGGGCCGACCGGCGACGAAATGCTCTGTCACCCATGTCTGCGGGTTGATGATGCGCGGTTCCCACGCGTACTCGAGATTCCAGCCCGATGGGTTGCGGAAGTAGAACGACACAGAGTGATCGTTGGGGTGACGCCCGAGCGTCGTCGTCGTGATTTCACGGTCGAGGCAGACGTCATAGGTCGAGCCAACGTCGTCGATGGTGTTGGTCTGCAGCATCAGATGCTGAATCCGCCGCGGTGCGCCTGGCACGCCGAAGAAGGCCAGCGAGTGGTGCCTGCCGTTGCAGTGCATGAAGCTGGCCAGTAGACCGACTCCCGGGATGACTGTGTAGTCGCTGACCCCGAAACCCAGCACGTTGACGTAGAAGTCGCTTGCCTTCTGCACATCGAAGGCGTAACAGACCACGTGACCCAGCCCGTGCTCGCCGGTGTGGAAGCCCGACAGCGGTCGCGACGGCTGAAATGTCGGCCCGAACATCGCTTCGTGGCCGTACGCGAGTTCCATCCTGACCCCGCTGAACGGACAGGTGAAGTAGGTGAACCCGAGCACCCGGCGCAGGTCGGCCTCGCCAGGGCTGCCCTCGAGGATTTCGACCCCGGCGTCGGAGATCGCCGCCGCGGCCCGGTCCATCGCCGCCCGGTTGTTGACCTCCCAGCCGACATAGGACACGTCGTCGACGTCGGCCGGTGAAATCACCAGCCGGTGATGGCGATCGTCGAATCGCAAATACAGCGCATGATCGTCGGTGTCGGGCATGATCTGATGGCCCAGCACCTCACCCGCGTAGATTCGCCACGCGTCGAGGTCGGCGGTGCCCGCCCCGACGTACGCGAGTTGGTTGACCATGCTCACTTGCCTACCTCCGCTTGTGGTCATCTACGAAAAGCCCGGGGGCAGCGGCAGATCCAGCACCTGCCGGCCCCAATTCCCGTAGACGGTGTCGGTGTTGTAGCCCATGTGCGCGGCGACCCCGTGCACGTCACGCCACGCCTGCTGGATGGTGTGTTTGTCGAAAAGCCCACTGCCGCCGCTGAATCTCATCGCCAGCTCGACGGCGTCCACGCACATCCGCACTGCGGTGGTGACGTCGCGGTTGGTGGCGAGTCGTTGTTCGAGGGTGGGCCCCACACCCTGGTCGATCAGCGCGTCCAGCAGGCCGGCCCGGTACATCATCAGCCCGTGCGCTGCCTCGGCGTGAGCTGCGACGGTGCCGACGTGGATGATCATCGGGTCACTGAGTTCGGGTAGCCCGGTGAACTTCGAGACCTTCTTGCTCGAGTAGTCGGCGAAGTCCCGTGCCGCGCGCTTGGCGATGCCGATGGCCGTCGACCCGAGGTAACCGGACAGCGCCGAGCTGAAGGACAGCCGGAAGATCGGCGACAGATTCGCCGATGAGCCCGGTGCACGACCCTCCATCACGTCGACCGGATCGACAGTTCGGTACTCGGGAACGAATGCGTCGTCGACGACGACGGTATTGCTGCCGGTGCCCCGCAGCGCACACGTCGACCACGTGTCCTCGACGGTGTAATCGGGACGCGGCACCAGGCACCAACGCGGGGTCGGGGGTCCCTCACCGCCCTTGGGCGGCACCACGATGCCGACCATCGCCCACGAACAGTGGTCGGAGCCGCTGGAGAACGGCCAGCGACCGCTCACCCGGTAGCCGCCGTCGCACGCCGCCACGTCGCTGGCCTCCGCGGCGAACGACGACGACATCAGCGCATCGGGGTCCTCATCCCACATGTCGTATTGGGCCTGCAGGTCGAAGACCGAGCCCAGCCAGAAGTGACTGGCAAGAAGGCCGAACACCCAGCCCGACGCGCCGTCACCCTCTGCGACCGCGCTGACGAGTTCAACCACCGCGCGGCTACCCAGTTCCAGGCCACCCCACCTGGCGGCCTGGTTCATTCGCAGAAGGCCGCTGTCGACGAAATCGTCGATGGTGTCGTCGGGCATCCGGCGAAGCTCTTCGCCTGCCATCCGCCGTTCGGACACCGTCGCGGCCAACCGCTCGGCTACCCGGCGGGCGTCGTCAAGCGAAGTAACGACTGCGGTCGATGTCATGTGATCTCCCAACTGTTGCGTTCAGTAGTTGTCCGGTCGGGCCGCAGCATCGACTCCACCGTCGACGATGAGAACACTGCCCACCACGTATCCGCTGCTTTCCGAGAGCAGCCAGCGTGCGACCTCCGCGATGTCGGGCGGCCGCCCCCATCGTGCGATGGGAGCCGGATTCTCGTTCATCAGTGCTGCGATCTCCGGGTTGGCCATCGCGATCTCGGTCATCGGCGTCACCGTGATTCCCGGGGCCATGATGTTCACGCGTATCCCGTCGGCGATCCACGCCGGTGCGATGCTGCGGCCGAACTTCAGGGTGGCCAGTTTCGAGGTGTTATAGGCGACGCCTTGGTCGCCGTGCTTGGCGGTCAGCTCGATCGCCAGCGGTTCGTCT
This sequence comes from Mycobacterium sp., assembly GCA_032230775.1. GTDB lineage: Bacteria > Actinomycetota > Actinomycetes > Mycobacteriales > Mycobacteriaceae > Mycobacterium. The sequence goes on from JAVXWV010000904.1 coordinate 8,042, forward strand.
CCGGCCAGCATCGCCTTCAGAGAGTCGTCGTCGATGTCCTGGACCATCGGCGCGATCGAACTCACCACGACGACAGCAGGTTTGGCCGCCGCAGCGAGCAGCGGCTTGACCGCCGACAGCAGGGCGATCTGCCCGAAGTAGTTGACGCTCGTGAGCAGCCCAATATCCCCGGCCGGGGGCCCAACGCCTGCGTAGCCCACGTAGCCGTCGACCACACCGCCGGACGCCTCGGCGATGGCGTCGGCGACGCGGGCGCGTTCTGCGGGCCGGGACAGGTCGGCGGTGATGTCCGCACCGTCGAGGTCGACGCCGATCACGCGGACGCCGTCCGATTCGAGCAACTCCTTGGTCGCCAGGCCCAGCCCCGACGAACTCCCGGTGATGACAACCGTTTTCATGCCTGTTCCTTCCGGTCCGCCAAGACCTTCTGGTACTCGCCGGGACTGTTGATCGCGAGGTAGGAGCACCGTTGTGTCCCGGTGTTGCGGATCCCGTGGGGGATGTTGGCGGGCACCATGACCGCCTGCCCGACACGGACGGTGACCGGCGGCCGATCGGCGACCGTGTACTCGGCCTCACCCGCCAGCATCACGTGGATGTGCTCGGTGGCGGGATGGCGGTGAAAATCGTTCTCCTGCCCGGGTTCCAAGTTCCACACCACTATCCCGAGCCCATTGCTGGCGATGTTGGTGTACATCAGCGTCACCACCGCCGAGTCGGCATCGAACACCTGATACGTCGACAGGTCGACAATCAGCGAGTCGGGATCCTCGGTATTGATCCTGCCCACCAGGTCGGGCACGAAGCGCTCCGGAGATTCGTTCAACATTGCACGCCTACCGTGGATTCGCACAGTGCCCGCCACGCGGCGGCGTTGGACAACGCCGCTTCGCGCCACCCCTCCGGCAGGTCCGTGTAGGGCGGTCTGGGGGGCCCGCACCGCATGTATCCGGCGGCGTCGATCCTGGCCTTCTCGAACTGAATGTTGTACTGCGGGAAAGTTGTCCAGTCCGGCACAGGAAGCGGCACACCGTCGATCGCCTCGAGAAGCTGGATCGCCCGGTCCCGGTCACCGTTGGCCACCGCTGTCATCGCGGCGACCCATGGTTGCGGGCCCATCGCCGTCGAGGTCGCCCAGCAGCCGTGCAGATAGTCCGGGAAGGACTTGTAGGCAGCCGTCAACAGGCCTCCCTCGCCGTTGAGGAACGCAACCTGTTCGCCTGCAACGGCCAGCAATTCGTCGGTGAGTGGAAAGCTCGTCTTACAGGCCACGACGGTGGGGCAGCGGTCGACGACACCGCGCCAGAACTCGACGGGATACTCGAACTTGAAGAAGAAGCGGTTGGCATAGACCAACAGGGGCATGTCGGGTACCGCTTCGGCCAGGTCGGCGTGAAAACCGATGGCGTTCTCCAGCGTCGGCGTCTGCCACAGGGGTAGCCCGACGAATGCACCGTCGAGCCCGAGGTCGCGCACGGTGCGCATCTGCCCGACTACCTCTTTGGTGCCCAGCGCCGTGGTGCCCGCCAGCACCGGAACCCGGCCTGCGACGGTCTGGTTCACCGCATCGTAGAACTCCGTTCGTTCCATCCATGTCACGGTGGCGCCCTCGCCAGTGGTTCCGCACAAGCCGATGAGGCCGACCCCGTCGCGGATCATCTGATCGACTGCCCGGCACGCCTCGGCGATATCAACAGTCGAGTCCGTGCCAAGCGGATCGACGTCTGCGCGCAGTGGCGTTGGTGGCAGGGCGAGCACCCGACCCTGGAAATCAGCGGCCGACAGCATCAGCGCTCCTTCTCGTTCAGCACACTCGGATCGCGGCGAAGTTCCTTGCGGGCCATCGCCTCCCAGAACCCCTCGAACTCGGCAGTGCCGAGCATCTCGCTCACCTCGGGCGCCAGCTCCTTTGCGCCGCCGAGGCCTTCGACCAGGGCGGCGCGATGACACCGTTCGGCGAATGACACCGCCCGCAGATGCGCGCGCGGCAGATCCGGACCGAGAATGAACACGCCATGGCCTGCCAGCAGGGCGATGTCGGCGTCTCCCATGGCCTTGACCGCATTCCGGGCCGCCTCCTCGGCGGCAACGGTTCCCTCGTACTCGTCGACGACCACAACCCGGCCACCGCCGAGCGCGCCCGTCTGGTCGAGGAGACTGGGAACACGGCGGGCGTCGGCCCATACGGTCGCCCACCGGGGATGGTTGTGGATCGACACGCCGACGTCGTCGCGGACGCGATGCATGGCGAGGTGCAGGTGAACGCCGGGGGCAGCAGGCCACCTGCCATCCAGCACATTGCCGTCGATGTCGATGCGTACCACGTCGGCAGGTCCGAACTCGTCCCACAGCAGGTACCACGGGTTGGTGAGAAACGTTCCGTCGGGCTGCTTGTAGGTGATGTGGCCGGCAAGGTGGTCGTCGTAGCCCTCGTGCCACAGGGTGCGCGCCAGCAGCACGAGCTCCTGCTCGGCGGTCAACGGCGGAAGCAGTGAGCCGGGTTCAGGGATGAACATCGATGGGCACCTCCTCGGTCGCCAGGGCCTGATAGCCACAGACGATGCGGTAGGCGCCAAGCAGCGCAGGAGCGGCGACGCCCAATCGTTCTGCGGCGCGGACGAACTCGCCGATGGACTCGTCCACCTCGCATGCGCGGTGTCGCAGCAGGTCGTCGTGCATCGACGGCCGACCCCGGACACCGTTGTCGGCCATCGACCTGCCCAGCTGCATCGCCTTTTCCACCGAGCTCTCGACGTCTTCTGTGGTCAGCTGGCGGAATTGCGCATACGGCGCGAAGTAGTCCCGCGGCGTGAACCCAAGGGTCTGGTAGATCGAGAGCAATTCGCGGGCCAGCTGAACGTAGTACTCGGCGCCCGGCCGCGTCTGCAGTGCGTCGGTGATCGTCCGATCGGGCAGAAAGCCGATGGCGGTGATGGAAAACGCCGCCATGAGCGCGGCCTGCAGTAGCTTCTCCCATTCGACGGCCGCGATGGAGTCTGTTGCGGCACAGCCGAATCCGGCGCACTGGAAGGTCGTCACCAAATCGGATACCCGTGCGGAGTCTCGCCCGTCGGGTTCGCCGAAATAGAAGGCGACGGGAGCGGTCCCGGTGTGGCGGACTTTGCCCGGCGCGATCAGAGTGGCCGATTCGGTGGTGGCGGCGCCGATGACGTTGGCATCGCCGATCCACCCGGCCAGCCGGGCATCTTTCGTCACGTTGTTCTGTAACGACAGTGCCGCACGCGACGTGGCGCGCAGCATATCCGCGCCGACGAGTGCCGTGTCAGTATCGGCCGCCTTGACCGTGACGAGCAGGTAGTCGATCGGTTCGGTCACCCCTGCCGGTTCGGTGACGGCTTCGAGGTGCTGATGCACCACGCCGGGCCCTCGGATTCCCTCCACACGCAACCCGTTGGAGCGGATGGCCGCCACGTGCGCTTCGCGGCCGATCAGCGTCACATCGGTGCCGGATTCGGCGAGGCGTGCGCCGATAAGCGAGCCGAGACCGCCCGCGCCGAGCACACACACGTGCATCGCTCACGCACCCGTCTTGGCGTCGGTTTTCTGGCTGGCGATCTCGTCCATCATGTCGCCGCGGT
>JAVXWV010000092.1:0-3880 GCA_032230775.1 Mycobacterium sp.
GTGAATCCCCAAGCACAGCAACACATTGTTGCCGGAGTACGGAAACCAGCACTGATTGCGGTACATGCCGCCGGGCATGCCGTTGTCGTCGGGGCTTGCCGCGAACGCCTCGCGCGAGTCGACGCCACCTGCGAACGTGTCGTCGATCCACGACGGCCGTCCCACCCGTCGTAATAGGTGATGTACGAGAAGTTTCGGACCCAGCGGTCGAGGCCAAGCAGGTTGAACGGGGTCGCGCCGAAGAACAGCATCGGCACATCGTTGGTCCGGAAGAAGTGGCGCACTTCGGAGATGTTCTTCAACCGCCGACGCTGATGTCCGGTAGCGGAGGCGAAGGACGCGTCGGTCCCGACGCTGACCTCGGGCGCTTTGGGTGCGGGCCTGGCGCGGCGAGTGGTGGTGGACTTAGTCGCGGTGGCTTTCTTCGTGACTTTCGACGGCCGTCTCGCGCGAACCGGGCGATCACTCATGGTGTGCACCTCGCTCTCGTCAGATAATCCCGACAGTAGGTCGCGGGGCATCGGAATGGAGCCGGTTGACTGAGGCCGCCCGCCCTTCGGCAGTGCATAGCCGAAGGCATATAGCCCGCCATTTTGATTTGAGTTGCTCAGCTGCGGGCTGACCGAGGAAAACCTCCTCACGGCCCGTCGAGACGCTGCATGGCGCGGGTATCGCAGCAGGATTGGCTGCGTGGCAACTGCTTTCGCGCCATCTCGGGCGGGGGAACGTCGGCGTCGTGGCGCTGACGGCGGGCGGGTCCACGTGACGCGCGTACGCGGTCCTAGGGCCCGCAGTAGAAGGTTTCTCTTGTGGGATCGCTGTGAAGTGGTAAAACGCCGGTCCGATTGCCGCTATATAGGAGGCATGATATAGATATCGGGTGGGTAAGCAGCCGGCTGACGACGACGCCGGCGACTGCATCGGTGAGCTTCTCGATCAGGCAATGGACCTGACGGCGCGGTTTCTGTCTGACCGCGCCGACTTGAGCGCATCCGCTGCGTTTGCCATGAACCGGGTGTGCCGCGAAGGGCCCATCCGGCTGACGACGCTTGCCGCGAAGGAAGGCGTCAGCCAGCCGTCGATGACTCAGCTGATCCAGAGGCTGGAGCGCCTCGGCCTGGTGGCCCGGCTCGCTGATCCTGACGATGGGCGCGCGGCCCTCATCGGCATCACCGGGCACGGCCAGTCACTGCTCGATGAGCGGAAGCAACTCCGTCGGCAACGCTTGACGGTGTTATTGGAACGGCTGACGGCGGAGGAGAAGTCCGCGTTGTGGCTTTCTGCGCGGGTCTCCATTCCGGTCCTCCATCGGCTTGTCGCCAATGCCGACTGTCCGTCTGAAGGTGTTGCGGCGACGGTCGATGCGCGACCGGTCGATCAGCGGAAGGTGGTCGGATGAAGGCTATTCCGGTGGGTCGCGGGCTGAAGAAAGTGTGGATCCCGTTGGTCCTGATTGTCGTGTTGGCGATCTCGGGTCTGGTCGTGTCCCGTTTGCACAAGATGTTCGCTTCGCAGGACCTCAACGCAGGAGCAGGCTCCGGTATCGAGATTGTCCAGTTCAACCCGAAGGTCATGGTCTACGACGTCTACGGCTCACCGGGCAGCAGCGCCCAGATCGGCTACTTCGACCCGGATGCGAACGTGCACTCGGTCAACGTGACCCTGCCGTGGTCGATCACCTTGTCGACGACGTTGCCGACGGTCAGCGCCAGCCTCATGGCGCGGACCGATGGTGACCAGATTGGATGCCGCGTCACCGTGAATGGAACCGTCCGTGAGGAGCAATCCGCCAACGGGGTCGACGCCCAGACGTACTGCCTGGTTAAGTCCGCATGACGCACGCGATCGCGCCCGCCGAGACCGACGAGCACCCCAAGCGCCCCTTCTTCGCGCATATGCTGCGCATACTCGCGGTGCCGATCGTCCTGTTCTGGGTCGGCGTCGCCGTCGTGGTCAACGTGATGGCCCCGCAGCTCGAGGTCGTCGGCGAGCTCCATTCGGCTCCGATGGCTCCCGAGGATGCGCCGTCGATGCAGGCGATGAAGTTGATGGGCCACAACTTCAAGGAGTTCGACTCCAACAGCACCATCATGGTCGTCATCGAGGGCCAGCAGCCTCTTGGCCCGGACGCGCACAAGTATTACGACGAGATCATCCGCAAGCTGCAGCAGGATCCCACTCACATCCAGCACATCCAGGACTTCTGGGGTGACACGCTGACGGCGGCCGGCGCGCAGAGCGCAGACGGCAAGGCCTCCTACGTGATGATCAACCTCGCAGGCGAGCAGGGCCAGACGCTGGCCAACCAAGGCGTCGAGGCCGTTCGCAAGGTCATCGAGGACACCAAGGCGCCGCCAGGCGTGCAGGCGTACGTCGCGGGCCCGGCCGCGCTCACCGACGACCTGCACGTCATCGGTAACGCCAGCCTCGCGCAGATCACCTTGATAACCCTCTGCGCGATCGCGGGCATGCTGCTGGTGGTCTATCGCTCGATCCGCACCACCCTGATCCAGCTGTTCCTGACGTTTCTCGGATTGCTGACCGCCCGCGGGGTGGTCTCGGTCCTCGCCACCCATGGCGCGTTCGGGCTGACGACGTTCGCCGGGAACATCCTGACGATGCTGGCCATTGCCGCCGCCACCGACTACGGCATCTTCATCTTCGGCCGATACCGTGAGGACCGCGGTATGGGTCTGGACAGAGACGACTCTTACTACGCCACCTTCAAATCCGTCTCACCCGTCATCGTGGGCTCGGGCCTGACGATCGCCGGGGCGACGTACTGCCTCAGCTTCGCGCGGCTGCCCTACTTCGCCACCATGGGCGCCCCCGTCGCGATCGGCATGGTCGTGGTCGTGGCGATCGCTGTCACGCTCGGACCGGCCGTGCTGTTCCTTGGCAGCCGAATTGGTCTCTACGAATCCAAAAGGCCGCCCCAGAGCCGGTTTTGGCGAAGAGTCGGCACCGTCGTCGTGCGCTGGCCCGCACCTGTCTTCGTGGCGAGCCTGTTCGTGGTGCTGATCGGCCTCGTCGCGATTCCGGGATACAAGCCGGCCTACAACGACCGCTACTACCTACCGACCAGCGCCCCGACGAACATCGGCTTCGCCGCCGCCGACCGGCACTTCTCGCAGGCCCGGATGAACCCCGACATCCTGATGGTCAATGCCGACCACGACATGCGTAATCCCGCGGACATGCTGGTCCTCAATGCGGTGGCGCGAAATGTCATGCACACCGAAGGCATTGCGATGGTGCAGAACATCACCAGACCGTTGGGCATTCCGATCCAGCACAGCTCGATTCCTTTCCAGACGAGCGTTCAGGGGCAGACCAGCAACATGAACCTGCCGTTCCAGCGGGCTCAATTGGCCGATCAGCTCAGAACCATCGATGAGACGAACCGCTCGATCGACATCTTGGAGCAGCAGTACCAACTCTCTCTCGAACAAACCAAGCTCACACAGGACTCGGCGGCCAAGTCGGCGGACCTACTCGCGACCACCGAAAAGCTGCGGGACAACATCGCGAACTTCGATGATCAGTTTCGGCCGTTGCGCGCCTACTTCTACTGGGAGCCGCACTGCTTCGACATCCCGTTGTGCGCCGCAGCACGGTCCCTGTTTGATGCCCTCGATGGGATAGACGAAGTGACCGACAAGACGGGTGCGGTGCAGGTCAACACCGACAAGCTGGCCGACCTCGCTCCGAAGCTGACCGCACTCCTTCCGCAGACGATCGCGTCGATGAAGGCCAGCAGGGACCTGTCGCTGGCGTCGTACAACTCGCAGAAGGCCCTGCTCGACCAGATGGAGGCGAGCAACGACACCGCCCTCGCGATGGGCGCCAGCTTCGACCAGGCCAAGAACGACGACCTGTT
>JAVXWV010000113.1:0-8869 GCA_032230775.1 Mycobacterium sp.
CCTGCCGCTAGACACCGACACCCGGATCGCCACCGCCGTCGCACGCTTGGTTGCTAAGCGGCTCGCTGACCGGAATGAATCCATTTGGACCGTGGCGCCCGCGATCGGCTACGGAGCGAGTGGCGAGCACGAAGGCTTCCCCGGCACCGTCTCGATCGGCACCTCGGCGCTGCGGCTTTTGCTGGTGGAGTTCGGCCGGTCCGCATCGCAATGGGCCTCCCGCCTCGTCTTCGTCAACGGACACGGCGGAAACGTCGAGGCGCTGGCGGCCGCGGCGGCGTTGCTTCGCTACGAGGGGCGCGACGTTGGCTGGTGCTCCTGCACCGCCGCGAACTCCGACGCACATGCCGGCCACACCGAAACTTCTGTATTGCTACATATTTCGCCGTCCGTCGTGTGGGTCGATGAGTGTCTGCCCGGCAATAGCGCTCCGCTGGCCCAGTTGATGCCGCAGATGCGTCGGGGCGGCGTCGCGGCCGTCAGCGAACTCGGTGTTCTCGGAGACCCGACTACCGCGACAGCCGAGGAAGGCGAACGGATCCTCACTGAGATGGTTGACGCGTGTTTGCGGCGTATCACCAGCTGGACGCCGGACCGCGACGGGATGCTGACATGACAGGACCGCGACTGCCCGATGGGTTCGCCGTCCAGGTGGATCGCCGGGTCAAGGTGCTCGGTGAGGGCTCCGCTCTGCTCGGCGGTTCGCCCACTCGGCTGCTACGGCTCGCACCTGCTGCGCAAACCCTTCTCAACGGCGGCAGGCTTGAAGTGCAGGACGCGGTCAGCGCACAACTCGCGCGTACATTGCTCGACGCGACAGTCGCTCATCCGAGGCCAGCCAGCGGTCCATCGCACCGCGACGTCACGGTCGTTATCCCGGTGCGCAACAACGTTTCTGGCCTGCTCCGTCTGGTGGGCACACTGCGCGGCATGCGTGTGGTGGTGGTCGACGACGGGTCGGCGGTGCCCGTGCAGCAGGGCGACTTCGACGACATGCACTGCGACATTCAGGTGCTGCGGCACACGCGCAGCAAGGGACCCGCGGCGGCGCGCAACACCGGCCTCACCGCATGCAACACCGACTTCGTGGCGTTCCTCGACTCCGACGTGGTGCCGCGGCGGGGATGGCTGGAGGCGCTGCTCGGCCATTTCTGCGACCCCGCCGTCGCACTCGTCGCGCCGCGGATTGTCGGACTGCGGCAGGCCGACAACCTGGTGGCCCGCTACGAGGCGGTGCGCTCGTCACTGGATCTGGGTCTGCGTGAAGCGCCCGTGGTGCCGTACGGGACGGTGTCCTACGTCCCCAGTGCGGCCATCATCTGCCGCCGCGCCCTCCTGAAGGAACTCGGCGGGTTCGACGAGACGCTCAAGTCCGGCGAGGACGTCGACCTGTGCTGGCGATTCATCGAGGCGGGCGCGCGGTTGCGGTACGAACCCATCGCGCTTGTCGCTCACGACCACCGCACACAACTGCGAGAGTGGTTCGCGCGCAAGTCTTTCTACGGCGAAGCAGCCGCCCCGCTGTCAGTTCGGCATCCGGGCAAGACCGCACCGCTGGTGATTTCTGGATGGACGCTTGTGGTGTGGATCCTGCTCGCGATGGGCTCGGGCATCGGCTACCTGGCGTCGATGATCGTCGCCGGGCTGACGGGCCGTCGCATCGCGAATTCACTGAGCACCGTCGAGACCGAACCCAAGGAAGTCGCGGTGGTCGCCGCGCACGGGCTGTGGTCCGCCGCCCTGCAGCTGGCGTCAGCGATCTGCAGGCACTACTGGCCCGTCGCCCTGATTGCGGCGCTGTTGTCCCGGCGCTGCCGTCAGGTTGTGCTGGTGGCGGCCGTGGTCGACGGGGTGGTGGATTGGATCACCCGCAACGGCAACGCCGACGACGAAACGAAGCGGGTGGGCCTGGTCACCTATGTGTTGCTGAAGCGGCTCGACGATATCGCGTACGGCGCCGGCGTGTGGACCGGCGTGGTGCGCGAACGGCACGCAGGCGCCCTCAAACCCCAGATTCGGACCTGAACCGGCCTTGCACAGCGATGTGCTGATTGTCGGTGCAGGCAGCGCTGGATCTGTTCTCGCCGAACGCCTTTCCGCTGATCCAAGGTGCCGTGTCACGGTTGTCGAATCCGGCCCGGGCCCGTCCGATCCGCGGGTGGTCAGCCAGATCGATGGGATGCACCTGCCGATCGGCGACGCGAGCTCGGTGGTACGGCGCTACCCGACAACGCTGACCGACAACCCCGTGCGCAAGGCGCAGATCATGCGGGGCGCGGTGGTGGGGGGCTCAGGAGCCGTCAACGGGGGCTACTTCTGCCGAGGTCTGCCAACGGATTTCGAAGGGTGGGGATTGCAGGGTTGGACGTGGCCCGAGGTGCTGCCGCACTTCCGCGACGTGGAAACGGACCTGGACTTCGACACTCCTGTGCACGGTTCCGAGGGGCCGATTTCAGTTCGCCGGGTCGCCGAATTCGATGGCTGCACAGCAGCTTTCGTGCGTGCCGTTGGTGAGGCTGGGTATAGGTGGGTTGACGACCTCAACGGTGCCACGCTGGACGATCCGCTACCAACCGGCATCGGTGCCGTGCCTCTCAACATCAACGGGGGAACCCGGGTGGGCCCTGGCGGCGCCTACCTGCAGCCTGCGATGGCGCGCACCAACCTCACCCTGCTGACCAACACGCGGGTTGGGCGCGTGCGGATCAACGGAGGCAGGGCAGTTGGCGTGGACTGTGTGGGACCCGACGGCGCGATCGACCTGACGGCGGATCGAATCGTGTTGTCCGCAGGGGCAATTGGATCGGCACATCTGCTGATGCTGTCCGGTGTCGGCCCGCAGAATGTGCTGCGGGCCGCGGGCGTGCCTGTGGTGGCGGACCTGGCCGTTGGCGTGGCGTGTGCGGATCACCCGGAATGGGTACTGCCAGTGGACTGGTCGGCCAGCCACGGACTGCCGCCGCTGGAAGCGGTGCTCGCCACCGACAGTGGTGTCGAGATAAGGCCATACACAGCCGGCTTCGGAGCCATGATCAGCGGACGCCGGGACGATCCCGCGGACAGACCCCACATCGGGGTCGCGCTGATGCAACCGCGGTCCCGTGGCCGGGTGGCGTTGGCGTCCGCCGACCCGGACGTGCCGCCGGTGATTGAGCACCGCTACGACCACGAGCCAGCCGACGTCGCCCTGCTCGAAGCCGGCGCGGAGCTGGCGCGCGAATTAGCCGGCGCGACAGCAGAAGTGGGCCCCGTATCGTGGTCCACGTCGCAGCACCTGGCGGGCACTGCACCAATGGGACGCGACGGGGACGCGGGTGATGTCGTGGATATACAGTGCCGTGTCCACGGTGTCGACGGGCTATGGGTTGTCGACGGCTCGGTGCTTCCCACCATCACCAGCCGTGGCCCGCATGCCACCATCGTGATGATCGGCCACAGGGCGGTCGAGTTCCTCATCTGAAGCCGGCGACCGCGATCTTAGCCGCTGCACGAAGCGGAGCTGCTGGCCGTTGCTGCCCGGCGCCCAGATGCCGACGAAAACCGCTGCGACAGCGATGATCACGGACAAAACCATTAGGGACAAATGCATCGACTGCAGGAAAGCACTCTCCGCGAGCTGCGCAACCTGCCTGCCACCAGGCCCCATCTGCCCGGCGACCGCAAGCGCCTGGGCCAGGGATTCCAGAGCTGGACCTCGAACCTGCTCGGGGAAGCCTGCGAGGGCGGGACGGAGCACATTGCTGTACTGGGCGGCAACCACAGACCCGGCGACGGCGATGCCAATCGCCGCGCCGACCTCGCGCGTCGTGTCGTTGACGGCCGACGCAACCCCCTGCTTCTCGTCGGGGACCGCACCCATGATCGCCGATGTAGTCGGCGCAACGCACAACCCGATGCCTGCGCTGACGATGAGGATGGGCCAGACAAACTCGAGATAGGACGAGTTTGCGTCGAACACCCGCATGCAGAACATGCCGATCGCGATGAGAAGCAGTCCAACCGCCACCGCCGTTCTCAGTCCGATCTTGGGGAGATACAGAGGAAGCGTGGCCCCGAGGATGAGGATCGGTATTGCCAGGGGCACGAGCGCGAACGCCGTTCCCAGCGGGCTGTAGCCCAGGATCAGCTGCATGTATTGCATGGCGACGAAGAAGAAACCGAAGTTGGCGAAGAAGAGGAAGGTGATCCCGACGGCGCCGGTCGCGAAATCCGGCCTGCTGAACAGGCGCATGTCGAGCAGCGGATGAGTGCGGCGTAATTCGACGATCGCGAAAGCGACCGCGAGTGCGACGCCTGCGGTCATGCAGCCCCACACCACCGGGTTGGTCCAGCCGCGATCCGGGGCCTGGATGACGCCGAACACGAACACCGCGACGGCGGCGCCGATGAGCACCGCACCGATCCAATCGATCGGTGTCGCGCTTTCGTCTCGCGACGACCCGATCGTGCACGTGCAGATGAACATGCCGACCGCCGCGGCCGTGAACGCATAGAAGATCGACTGCCACGAGAAGAAGTGCATCAGGATCCCGGTGCCAAGAAATCCGAAGACGGCACCGGAACTCGCCATGCCCGCCCAAATCCCCACGGCCTTATTGCGTTCCGACTTCGGGAACGCGGCGGTCAAGAGCGATAATGTCGCGGGCATGATGAACGCGGCACCGGCGCCCGCCACCGCCCGCGCGATGATGATCTGCATGGGGCTGTCGAGTATCACCGGCGCAATTGAGGCGAGCCCGAAGATGGCCAGACCGATGAGCAGTGCGCCGCGCCGCCCATAGCGGTCTCCGATGGCGCCAGCAGGCAACAGCAGGCACGCCAACACCAACGTGTAGCCGTCGACGATCCAGGTGAGTTGGCCCTGAGTCGCCGAGGTCTCCAGTGCCAGATCGGGAAGTGCCGCGTTCAGCGCGACCATTGACGTGATTACCAGCAGCACGTCGGTACTCGCGACCGTCAGCAGCCAGACGCGTCTTCGCGTGGTCAGGTTGGCGCGTGAGGCGTAGTTATCCTGATCGGACTGGTGGAGGGTGTCGACCATCGTCGCCGCCTTCCCATGATGGATATTTTCGAGACTAACAGTCTCGGTCAGAGACCGATAGTCTCATTTGGGTGGAAGGTGGCGAACCATGAGCGCCGATCCGCGGCCGGCCCGCTCGCGGGCGCGATTGCTCGACGCCGCGACGGCGCTGCTGCGTTCCGGTGGCCCAAGCGCGGTGACGATCGACGCGGTCACCCGCAGCGCCAACGTCGCGCGGGCCACTCTGTATCGCCACTTCTCAAGTGCCAATGACCTTTTGGCCGCGTCATTCATGAGCCTCATACCGCCTGCACCCATGCCGCCGAACGAGGGGTCGCTGCGCGAACGCCTTATCGCCATCGTCGGGGCGTGGGCCCAGTCGATCGCCGAGGTGCCGACGATGTTGACGGCGATGGCGTGGCTGTCGCTGGGGCCGGACATCGGGCAGTTGCCCGACCGTCACGAGGTGACCAGCCCGGAGATGCGGTCCTTGCGCGAACGCCTCGCGGAACAGTATTCGGCGCCGTTCGACGCGATCTTCGACAGCCCCGAGGCCGCCGCGGAACTCAAGCCTGTCGACCGCTCAATGGCTTTCGCATTGCTGATCGGCCCGCTGGCGTTCGGCAGGATCAGTACGCTGGCAGACTTCGACTACCAGGCGGTCGCCGTCGCTGCGGTCGACGGGTTCCTCAAGTGCTTTGCGAAGGACCCCCCGGAGATCACTTGAGCGAGTAGCGAATCGGCAGGTGTTTGAGACCGCCGACGAATGTGGTCGCAGCGAGTTCGGGTTCACCGGTCAGTTCGATGGACTCCAGCCGCGGAATCAGTTCGGAGAAGAGGCTGTTCATCTCCATCCGTGCCAGCGCGGCACCGAGACAGAAGTGCACCCCGTAGCCGAACGCGACATGCTTATTGGGGTCGCGACTGATGTCGAAGCGGAACGGCTCGTCAAACACTTCCTCGTCCCGATTACCGGAAACGTAAGCAAGGTAAACGGATTCGCCCTTGGCGATGGGCACGCCGCGGACAGTGGTGTCTTCAGCGGCGGTGCGCATGAACTCCTTGACCGGCGTCGTCCACCGGATCATCTCCTCCACGGCGGTCGGCATCAGGTCCATGTTCTGTTGCAATCGCGCTAGTTCGCCGGGGTTTTCGATGAGCGCGAGCAACCCACCGGAGATGGCGTCCTTGGTGGTGTCGTGGCCTGCGCTCACGACGATGACGTAGTACGACGCGGTGTCGATATCGGATAGGGGCTCACCGTCGATGCGGCCGTTGGCGATCGCCGACGCCAGGTCTTCGGTCGGATGCTCGCGGCGCGACGCGGTCAACTGGGAGAAATAGGTGAAGAAGTCAATCAGGATCGCCAGCTGCTCCTCCGGTGAGTTGCCGCGCTTGTTGTACTCCTCGTCGTCGCCACCGAACATCTCCTGCGTCAGCTGGTGCATCCGCGAGAAATCCTCCTCGGGCAGGCCGAGCAGCGACAAGATCACATAGAGCGGAAAGTTGACCGCGATCTCGGTGACGAAATCGCATTCCGGGCCTATGTCGCGCATCCGGTCGACGTAGCGCTTGGCCAACTCGTCGACGTGCACCTTCAAATCGCGCATGGCCTTTGGCCGGAACCAGTCCGCGCCGATGGCGCGGACTTTGCGGTGGTGCGGATCATCCATGTGGATCAGGGTGCGCAGGCCCGTCCCGGCCTCGAGCTGGGCCTTGCCCAGATCGTCGACTTCGGCGGTGGCGAGCAGCGGACGCGGCTCGGACAGGAACACATTGTTGTCTCGCTCGATGGCCATGATGTCGGCGTGTTTGGTGATAGCCCAGAACGGTCGATACGGCGGGTTGTCAACCAAGGCCACGGGATTGTTCGCCCGCAGATGGGTCAGCGCCGCGTGCAGACGTGCGTCATCGGCATAGGCCGTCGGATCGGCCAGTACCTTGGCGGCGTCATCCATCGTCGGCGTGCTCATATGGGCTCCTCACTGCCGGGCTGCGGCACAAACTTGACGGGTGTCAAGTTCGGAGTGTATGTGATGGAGGCCACGTTAGGGAAGGCCTGGTTTCAAGCGCTGCCGATAGGCTCGGACCTCGTGCTGCCCGCAACGGTTCATCGTGGAGGCCGTCGGGTGCTCGCGGTCGTGCTGGCGTTGTTGCTGGCGGCCGGATGCGCCCGCGGCGACGACGCCGCCACAAGGCCCACCACGTCGGCGCCAGCCGATCCGGCGGTGGTGCAAACCGCTGCGGGCGCGGTTCGGGGCGTTGTCGCGGCAGATCACCGATTGTTCGCGGGAATCCCTTATGCCGCACCGCCGATCGGGCCGCTGCGCTGGCAGCCGCCCGCTCGGGTGCGTGCGTGGCAGGGGGTGCGTGACGCTACCCATCCGGGCCCGCGATGTATGCAGGATCCGGGTGCGGACATGGAGCTTGGCAGACGGACCAGTGAGGACTGCCTGACCCTCAATGTGTGGACCCCGCGCATCAACGACGACCACCGTCCTGTGATGGTGTGGATCCACGGCGGCGGGTTCGCCAACGGCGATGGTGGCCTCTACGTCGCCAACAGGCTGGCATCGCGGGGCAACATCATCGTCGTCACGATCAACTACCGGCTCGGTGCGCTTGGCTTCCTGGCCCATCCCGCCCTCGGGCTGCCGGGCGACGTCGGCAACTACGGCCTGGCCGACCAGCAGGCCGCGCTGCGGTGGGTGCGCGACAACATCGATAAATTCGGGGGCGACCCCCACAAGGTCACTGTTGCCGGTGAATCGGCGGGCGGCACATCGGTGTGTGACCACCTCGTCGCGCCGGACTCGGCCGGGTTGTTCCGGGCGGCGATCATTCAGAGCGGGCCGTGTCAGGCGCAGGTGGCGTTGCCCGTCGCGGAGAAGGTCAGCCGGGACTACGCGGCCGAAGTCGGTTGCGGCCAACCGGAATCCGCTGCGCAGTGCCTGCGGGCATTGCCTGCGGACAAGCTGCGAGTGCCGGTCTGGTACTACAGCATCGGCCGTGACGCGCTCTCCGGCCCTGTGACAGGAACGGCGGTGTTGCCAGTCGACCCGATCACCGGGTTCACCGAGGGGCGGGCGGCGCGCGTTCCGGTGCTGATGGGTAGCAACCACGACGAGTTCACGCTGTTCGTCGCGCTGCAATATATGCGCGGCCACGGGTATACGGCGGACCAGTATCCGGAACTTCTCGCGGACACCTTCGGGCCGAATGCCGGTGCCGTCGCAGCGCACTACCCCTTGGACCGGTATGCAAGTGTGCCGCTTGCATATTCGGCGGCGGTGACCGACGGCGATTTCGCATGTGTATCCGACCGCATGGCCGACACACTGGCAAGAACCGAACCCGTTTACGCCTACGAGTTCAACGATCGCGACGTGCCTGCGCCAGACGCGATGCGTCAGTTGCCGTTCCCGGTGGGGGCAAGCCATTCGCTGGAGTTGCGCTACCTGTTCGACATCGGCAATGCTCCGCCGCTGAACCCCGTGCAGCGGGCGCTCTCGGATCAGATGATCGACTACTGGACGCGGTTCGTCGCCTCGGGTTCCCCCCAGGCGCCGGGCCAGCCGGACTGGCCGATGTTCGATGCCGCGACGGGGAAGATGCTGTCCCTGCAGCCCGACGGCAGCCGCGTCGTCACGACCTTCGTACAAGAACACCAGTGCGCGTTCTGGGCGAGCGTGAAAGGCTAACCGTCATGCCAACTCCCGATCCGAACAGCTACGCGGAGCAGTGGGTACAGGCGTGGAACGCTCACGATATCGAGGCGGTGCTCGGCCATTTCAGCGACGACGTCGTGTTCACCTCGCCGGTGGCAGCGCGTGTGGTGCCCGAGAGCGG
>JAVXWV010000135.1:0-3578 GCA_032230775.1 Mycobacterium sp.
AGCGGCAGGAGGTCCGGCGCGTGGCCCGGGTGGCCGAGGCGCGCGCCGCTGATCGAATGAAGGACAAGGCGGATGCCGCCAGGGACGACGCGTCATCCGACTGGCAGGAGATTCGCGAGAAGTGGCATGCCCACGTCGCGAAGGTCCGGGCGCGCGCGCACAAGAATAAGGACAAGATCGACGCGCACAACGCCGCGGTGGACGCCGATATGACCGAGTCATATGCATATGACGCGGTCGACTTCGCCTTGGACGCGATCGAGGAAGCCGAGTACGCGGTGCTCGATGCCATCTATGCGCGAGCCAACGCCGAGGCGCTCAAAGTTTGAGCTGAGTTATCCTTTCGTGCGGGGCCGCCATCAGTAGGTCGGCCCCGCACCTGGGATCGGTAATGCCGTGGACGCATCGGTAGAGCAACGGCGCGACCGCGGTCGCGCTCGCCGCTCGGTGATGCCGAGGTCCTCGCTGGCAGAGTTCATTGCGCCGCAGAATCGGCCGGATCCGGTCGACCTGCTGGAGTCACAGGCCGCGTCGCGGATCGCGGATCTGCTGCCGGTGCGATACGGCCGAATGCTGCCATCGCGATTTGCATTCTTCCGCGGCGCTGCCCTGCTGATGGCCTCCGACTTGGCGTCCGCCCCGGATACCGGGCTTACCGCGCAGTTGTGCGGCGACGCACATGTCTCGAACTTCGGCCTGTACGCATCACCCGAGAGAAACCTGGTCTTCGACGTCAACGACTTCGACGAGACACTGCCGGGTCCCTGGGAGTGGGATGTCAAGCGGCTTGTGGCGAGCGTCGCGATCGTCGCACAGGAGAATGGCTGTGGTCACGAAGAGCGCGACCGCGTCGTGCGAAGCTGCGCGCACGCTTACCGCGATCGGATGTGCACGCTCGCCACGATGCGTGAGCTGGACGTGTGGTACGAGCGCACGGTCATCGACGATGTCGAGGTGGGTGTCGATCACACGTACGCACAAGCGATCCGGCGTACGGCCGCCAAGGCCCGTACCCGCGACAACCTCGAGGAGCTGTCCAAGCTGACCAAGATTGTCGACGGTCGGCGCACGCTTGCCAGTGATCCGCCACTGCTCATTACAATCGACGAGCTAGTCGGCGAGGCGAAGGCCCGACGGTACGAACAGCACCTGAGCGTCCTCTTCGACGAGTACCGGCAGAGCCTGGAACCCAGCCGTCGCCAGCTCATGAGTCGATTCCGCTTCGTCGGAGGGGCCAGGAAGGTGGTCGGTGTTGGCAGTGTCGGCACCAGGGCGTGGGTGGTGCTGCTGTTGGGGCGTGATGACGACGATCCCTTGCTGATGCAGGTCAAGGAAGCCGCGCCGTCGGTGTTCGAGCGCTATCTCGGCGCGTGTGGGTACGCCAACGCCGCAGAGCGAGTGGTGCAGGGCGAGAGGTTGATGCAGGCCAGCAGCGACATCCTGCTGGGCTGGCTGCACTGCGTCGGCCCCGACGACCACGAAGGTGACTACTACGTGCGTCAGCTGCGGGATTGGAAGCAGTCGGCAAGCCTGGAGTCGATGGATGCCCGGCTCCTCGCGGACTACGGTCGCTCCTGCGCGCACGTACTCGCGCGCACCCATGCCCGGACAGGTGACCGCATCGCGATCGCCGGCTATCTCGGCAGCGGCGACGCCGCCGACATCGCCTTCGCCCAGTTCGCCGAGGCGTATGCCCGGCAGAACGAGCGCGACTACGCTGCCCTGCGCGATGCCGTCGCCAGCGGTCGCGTTGCCGCCGCGACCGACCTTTGAGGACGGCTATTCGGCGCCTTCGAGCTTCGTCAGCTCATCGTCGAACCACGCACTGACGTACCGCATCTTCTCATCGACCTTCTCGCGGCGCAGTTCCAGACAGTTCACGATGTCCTCCGCCACATGACGGGCGTGCCCGGACTCATCGTAAGGTGCATGGCGTTCGAGGATCTGCTGAATCAGTCCGACCGGGTCCGTCATTTCGATGTACCTGCCCGCCTACACGAACGCGCTAAGGCCGGTGATGGCGCGCCCGACGATGAGCGTGTTCATCTCCCGGGTGCCTTCGTAGGAGTAGATGGCTTCGGCGTCAGCGACGAAGCGTCCGACATTGTGCTCTAGCAAGATTCCGTTGCCACCGAGCAGTTCCCTTGCGTATCCGACGGTTTCGCGCATCCTTACGGTGCACCACGCCTTGGCCAGCGACGAATGCCGGTCCTCTGCGCGGCCCTCGTCCTGGAGTTGGGAAAGGCGGGCACACAACGCCCACGACGACGTGATGTTGCCCAGCATCCGGACCAATAGGTCCTGGACGAGTTGGAAGCCCGCGATCGGCCTGCCGAACTGTTCGCGGGAAACCGCGTACGCCAATGCATTCTCGTACGCGCCTCGGGCGCAGCCGACCGCCATCCAGGCGACACCGGCACGGGTCATACGCAGCACTTCGGCCGTGTCGCGGAACGAGTTGGCGTTCGCCAGCCGGTCGGCCTCGTCAACCCGCACGTCCTCCATCGTGATCACCGCGTTCTGCACGATGCGCAACGCGATCTTGTCTTCCAGCTTGGTCGTCGAGAACCCAGGGGTGTCGTTCGCGACAACGAAACCCTTTACCTGCCCATCGGCGACGTCCCTGGCCCAGATCACGGTGAGGTCGCCGAAGGTGGCGTTGCCGATCCATTTCTTCTGCCCGTTGAGGATCCACGAGTCGCCATCCCGCCGGGCGGTCGTCTTCAGCCCGCCGGACGCGCCCGACCCAACGTCGGGCTCGGTCAGCCCAAACGCTCCGATCTTGTCGAATCGCGCCATGTCCGGCAGATATCGCTGCTTCTGCTCGTCGTTGCCGCACAGATAGATTGAGCCCATCGACAGCCCGCCGTGCACCCCCGAGAACGTTGCGATCGACGGATCGGTGCGCGCGAGTTCCATCGCGACCATGCCGTCGAGGAGGTACGACCGTCCGGGACAGCCAAACCCGTGATATGGAAGTCCTGCCAGCCCGAGCTGCCGGAACCCCGGCACGATCTCGAACGGAAAGCTGCCCCTTTGCCAATGCTGATTGATGCTCGGCTCGACTTCAGACTTCATGAACTCCCGCACGTGGTGCAGGAAGTCTTGTTCGTCGTCGTCGAGCAGCGACTCCAGTGCGTAGAAGTCGGCGCTGTCGGTAGTGGTCGCGATGCTCATCGGCGCTCCCTCAGTCCGGTTGATCTCTGAAACTCTCTATCACCGGCGCCAATTCGGCGGCGTTGGTGATCAGATCGACGTGACCGCCTGCGTGCAGGTGCACCGTCGCGTGCGGCAGCAACCGCGCCATGATCTTGGCGTTCACTACGGGGATGATCGGGTCGTCAAGTCCCGCGACGATCAATGTCCGTTGGCGGATCAGCGGCAACGCGAACAGGCTGGTCCACACCGCTCCAGCAAGCAGTTGATGAAGGTAACCCACTCGCGAACCGGCCATCAGCTGGCGGTCGAACAATTGCTTGATGAGGGCCGGATCGGTGCGCACCGTGCCGCCGTAGAGCGCACCGGCGATGACGGCAGCGTAGTCGTGGTCCAAGAAGCGGCGCGGGGTCAGCATCTTC
>JAVXWV010000167.1:0-4188 GCA_032230775.1 Mycobacterium sp.
CTTCACGACGAGTCCCACCAAGAATTCCATATCGTCAAGCGGCGCTACTCAGGTTTCATCGGAACGGATTTCGAGATCGTGCTGCGGGGGCTGCAGGCGTCGACGCTGATCCTGATCGGCGGATTAACCGACGTCTGCGTGCATTACACGTTCGCCGACGCACACCAGCGCGACTTCTACGTCCGCGTCGTCACCGACTGTGTCGGCGGCTCATCGCAATACCTCCACGACGCGGCGCTTGCAGCCATGGAGTACCTGCAGACCGGCGCCATGCGCACCACCGAAGAGATCCTCGCCGCGTTCAAACAGCTCGAACAACCCGTCCTCGAAGGAGCAGCACGATGAAGAAACGACTACTGGCGATTGCCGCGGCCGGCGCCGCCGCGTTGCTGACGCTGTCGGCCTGTGGCGGTTCGGATTCGGGCAACAGCACGCCGAACGCGGCACCGACCGACAAGGTGCTACACCTGTCGTTCCTACAGGACCCCGGCCAGCCGCCAGACCCCGACGTGTACTACGCCGGTCAAGGCCTGCTGCTGACGACGAACCTGTACGAGGGCCTCTTGCAATACAAGGGCGGCACCGACAAGCGCGAGTTGGAGCCACTACTGGCCACCGAATACACCGCCTCGCCCGACAACAAGGTGTTCACGCTCAAATTGCGTGAGGGCGTGAAGTTCCATGACGGGACACCTTTCAAGTCCGATGCGGTCAAGGCGTCGTTCGACCGCAGGCTGGCCGTCAACGGCGGGCCCGCGTACATGGTCAAGGACATCGAATCGGTTACCACACAGGGGGATTACGGCGTCACGATCACGCTGAAGTCCCCCAACAACGAGTTCCTGGACTACCTCGCGTCCGCCTACGGCCCACGGATGCTGAGCCCGACAGGGTTACAGAAGAACGGCGGCTCGGACTTCGCGCAGAACTATCTCACCAACCACGACCTCGGCACCGGACCGTACACGCTCACCGACGCGCAGGTCGGCTCGCATTACGGAATGGCCGCGTTCCCGGACTACTGGGGCCCCAAGCCGTATTTCGAGAAGGTCGAACTGCCCGTCATCACCGACACGTCGGCCCAGCAACTCCAGTTCAACAACGGTCAGCTCGCCGCGATTCTGCATGACCTGCCGTCGTCGGCGGTCGAGCAGTATCTGAATAACTCGAAGTACTCGCATTACTCACTGCCGACGATGATGGCCAACTTTATCTACATCAACCCGACCAAGGGCATGATGACCGATCAGGCGACGCGGACCGCGGTGCTGGACACCATCGACGTCGACCAGCTCGTCAAGCAGACCTACTTCGGCCGCGGCAAGATCGGCGCCCAGATGTATCCGCCGTATGTGCTCGCTGCCGAATACGGAAAGCAGGATCTCAAGCACGATCCATCGGCGCTCTCGAAGATCGCGGCGACACTGCCGGCCGATCAGAAGTCGGTGACTATCGGCTACGACACGAGTAATCCGGACAATCAGCTGATCAGCAATCTCGTTCAGACGCAGCTCGCCGCGGCAGGGCTGAACGTGAAGGTGCAGGGGTATCCCACTTCGGAGATCTACGGCTGGATCGGCACCGACATGAAGGCGGCACCCGACATCTTCGCCAACCTCGTGTGGCCGGATTCCCCGACCCCCTACACCTGGGGCCACATCTCATGGGACAAAGACGGCGGCATCAACTACCTGGGATGCTCGTCGCCGCGAGTGAGCGCCGCACTTGCGCAGGGCTTGCCAAACGGGGCGCCGCAACCCTTCTCGGACGCAGGCGCTGCCGCCCAAGAGACGGGATGCTGGCTGAACGTGGCCGACATCGACGACTTCGTGGTGGCCCAGCCGTGGCTGAAGGGGGTCGAGCAGGCGCACGCGTTGTCGAACCCGAACTCATTGCGGATCGCCGCGCTGTCCGTAGGTTAGGCCGATGGGCAAAGTACATCGGATCGTTCTGTTGACACTCGGGTGGGAGGAGCTGCCGAAGTCCGTTTCGGTCTACGGCGCTCCACCCGAGGAGCGGATGCGGGAGCCGGTGCCGGGGGTGCTGCTGCAGACCGACGGCGGCTGGGTGTTGCTCGACACCGGGTTCAACACCGCGCTGATCCGGGATCCCGCGCTGTACCGGCGGTTCTTCCCGACCGTCGAGTACATCCCTGTGCTGCCGGGACCCGGTGAACCGATTGAACAGTCGCTGCACGACATCGGCGTCGACATCGACGACATCCACACCGTCGCGGTGAGCCACCTGCACCACGACCATGCGGGCGGGCTGAAGCTGTTCGCGGGCAAGGTGCCGGTGCACGCGCAGAGACGCGAACTCGAATACGGGCTGTCTAATCATCCCGAGCCCGAGCACAACGCGATCGTCCGCGTCGACTTCGACGACCCGCGCATCGAGTGGCAGTTGGCCGACGGCGAAGCAGAGATCGCCCCTGGCATCACAGCTGTCCCGACGTACGGGCACACTCCTGGACACCAGAGCTTCGTCGTCGAACTCGACGAGTCGGTAGGTGGGGACGGGTTCGTGTTCGCGTTCGACGCTGCCGATCTCACCGAGAACATCGACCACGAGCTGGCGATCGGCGGCTACATTGGGGTGACGCCCGAGGAAACCGTTGAGCCCATTCGCAGGCTCAAGCGCCTGGCCAAAGAGAAGGGCTATCAACTGATCCCGGGCCACGATCCCCATGTGTGGCCCGAGCTGACCCGTCACTTCCACGACAGATTCGCATAGTGGATCTGGTTATCCGTGCCAACAAGGCGGTGATCGACCGCAAGATCCGGCCGGTGGCGGTGGCGGTGGCAGACGGCGTGATCCGGGCGGTCGGCCCGATCGATGCGGAATACCCTGCCGCCGAACAGATCTTGCTGCCCGAGGCGACGGTGCTGCTACCGGGTTTCGTCGACACACATGTGCACATCAACGAGCCGGGCACCGACTGGGAAGGCTTCGCCACCGCGACGGCGGCCGCCGCGGCGGGCGGCATCACCACCCTCGTCGATATGCCACTGGACAGTGCTCCGGTGACCACCACCGTCGACGCGCTACGGGAGAAACAGCAGTCGGCCGAGGGTAACTGCGAGGTCGACGTCGCGTTCTGGGGCGGCGTGGTCCCCGATAATCTCGGCGAACTCGCCGACCTGGCAGCCGCAGGCGTCCGGGGCTTCAAGTGCTTCCTCAGCGACTCGGGCAACACGAATTTTCCACGGCTGGACGCCGACGACTTCCGGCGCGCGGTCGCGCTAATCGCCAGCCTGGACGCGGTGCTGCTGGTGCACGCGGAAAGCCACCACGTCATCGATGACAGCCCGCGGCCGGAGGGTCGCGGCTACGCGTCGTTTCTCTCGTCGCGGCCCGACGCCTCCGAGGAGGACGCCGTCGCACTTGTCATCGACGCCGCCACGGAAACGGGCGCACGCGTGCACGTCGTACACGTCTCCAGCGCACGCGTGTTGCCAATGCTGGCCGACGCCAAGCGGGCAGGCGTGCGTATTACGGCCGAGACCTGCCCGCACTACCTGATCTTCACCGCCGATGACATCCCCGACGGTGCAACGCAGTTCGCGGCGTGCCCGCCCATCCGTGACCGGGACAACCGCGAACTGCTGTGGCAGGGACTTGCCGACGGCGCGCTGGACATGATCGTGTCCGACCACTCGCCATGCGCGCCGTCGATGAAGGCCGACGGGGACTTCGGAAACGTGTTCGGCGGAATCAGTTCCCTCGAGATCGGGCCTCGGGCCGTGTGGACACACGCCGCCGAGCGCGGTTTCGGGCTGAGCGACTTGTGCCGGTGGATGTCGGAACGGCCCGCGGCCCTCGCGAGCCTCGATGACAGGGGACGAATAGCAGTCGGGCAGCGGGCTGATCTGTGCGCATTCGATCCGGAAGGTGAGCACACCGTGCGCGCCGACGCGCTGCGACATCGGCACGCGGTCACGCCCTATGACGGTGTCGTGCTGCGTGGTGCGGTGGTGCAGACCTGGCTGGCGGGCCGCCGCATCTACGAGCGGGTGGGCGCCCCCGCATGAGACTGCTGGTCTTGAACCCGAACACATCGGAGTCGATGACGGCCGAGAACGCCGCGGCCGCACGCGCCGTCGCCGCCGACGGCACCGAGATCATCGCGTGCAGTCCACGGTTCGGCGCGACGGCGATCGACTCGGCCGCTGAAAGCTACCTGTCCGC
>JAVXWV010000231.1:0-4158 GCA_032230775.1 Mycobacterium sp.
GCTGCGACATCATCATCACGCCGACGATCACCAGCGCAGCCGCTGCCACTTCGCTCGGCACGATCTGCGCCAGGGGAGCGACGAACATTGCCGCGAGGAACAGCGCCCCCGTCACGAGGTTGGCCAAGCCGGTGCGCGCGCCCTCCTCGATGCCCGCACCCGATTCGATGAAGACGGTGTTCGACGACGACGACGTCGCCCCGCCCACGATCGCGCCTGCGCCCTCGACGATCAGCGCCGAGCGCAGTCGCGGGAACGTGCCATGCTCGTCGGCGAGCCCCGCCTCTCGCGCCAACCCGGTGAACGTTCCCATCGCATCGAAGAAGTTCGCGAAAACCAGTGTGAACACCAGCATTACGGCGGCAAGCACCCCGATGCGACCGAAGCTGCCCAGGCTGAAGTCGCCGGCGAGCGAGAGGTCGGGAAGCGCGAAGGGCGAACCCGACAAGGTCGGCACGGACAGGGTCCAGCCGCCGGGGTGCTTGACCGCCGACCCCAGATGCCAGATCGCCTCGATGACCACCGCGACGACGGTGCCCGCCACCAGCCCGACGAGGATGCCGCCGCGCACGCGCCGCACCACGAGGACGCTTGTCACCAGCAGGGTGAACACGAAGACGACCGTCGGAACCGTGTTGATTGAACCGACGCCGCCTGCGCCAAGCCCGACAGGCGGTGACGGCTTGCCCGTTGAGCCGATGAAGCCGGCGTCGACCAACCCGATGAAGAGAATGAACAGTCCGATACCGGCCGTGATCGCCAACTTGAGCTGCATCGGCACGGCGTCGAACACCAACCTGCGCAGCCCGGTCACCGCCAGCAGCACGATGATCAGTCCGTCGATGACCACAAGGCCCATCGCCTCAGGCCAGGTGAGCGAGCCGACCATGGTCGTCGCCAGGAAGGAGTTGATGCCAAGACCCGCGGCGAACGCGAACGGCAGCCGCGCGATGACGCCGAACAGGATTGTCATCACGCCCGCGGCGAGTGAGGTCATGGCCGACACTTGGGTGAACCCCAGCTTGTGGCCCGCAACATCTTCCGCGCTCGACAGGATGATCGGGTTGAGCACGATGATGTAGGCCATCGCGATGAAGGTGACCACGCCGCCGCGTACCTCGGCGGCGATCGTCGACTTACGCGCCGAGATCTCGAAGAAGCGATCCAGCCGATCCACGCCTCGACCTTAGGGGCGGGGGCCGCCTGATGCTGGGTAGCGCGGTTGAGTGAGGCACTCCACAGCCGCTCGTACTTACTGGCTGGTAAGTATCAGCGTACAGTTGTTCACCGGCTGAACGGTGTGCCGCGAAAGGACGAGTTGCTGTGTCGTTTTCTCTTGAACTGTCCGAGGACGTGATCCAGGTCAGGGACTGGGTCCATGAGTTCTCGGCGACGGTGGTGCGCCCTGCAGCGGCGGAGTGGGATGAGCGCGAGGAAACCCCTTGGCCGATCATCCAGGAGGCGGCCAAGGTCGGCCTCTACTCCATGGAGCTGTTCGCCACCCAAGCCGCCGAACCGACTGGCCTTGGGACGCTGACCGTGTTCGAGGAACTGTTCTGGGGCGACGCCGGAATCGCGTTGTCGATCGTGGGCACCGGGTTGGCCGCCGCGTCGCTTGCCGCCACCGGCACACCCGAACAGCTCGGTGAATGGCTTCCGCAGATGTTCGGCACACCAGAGGATCCGCAGCTCGCATCGTTCTGTTCATCCGAACCCGGTGCGGGCTCCGACGTGGGCGCCATCCTCACCCGCGCCGTCTACGACGAAGCTAACGATGAGTGGGTGCTCAACGGTGTGAAGACCTGGGCCACCAACGGCGGAATCGCCAACGTGCACATCGTTGTTGCATCCGTTCACCCCGAACTCGGTAGCCGCGGGCAGGCCACGTTCATCATCCCGCCGAACACCCCGGGCTTCAAACAGGGCCAGAAGTTCAAGAAGCACGGAATCCGCGCTTCGCACACCGCCGAAGTGACCCTCGACGACGTCCGACTGCCCGGCCGCCTGATCCTCGGCGGCAAGGACAAGTTCGACGAGCGAGTCGCCCGAATCCGCGAAGGTCAAAGCGCCGCAGGCCAAGCGGCGATGAAGACATTCGAACGGACACGCCCCGCAGTGGGCGCGATGGCGCTCGGCGTTGCCAGGGCGGCGTACGAGTACGCACTGGACTACGCACAACAGCGAGAACAGTTCGGCCGCAAGATCGCCGACTTCCAGGCCATCGCATTCAAGTTGGCCGACATGAAGACCCGTGTCGACGCCGCGCGCCTGCTGGTGTGGCGCGCCGGCTGGATGGCCCGTAACAACAAGCCATTCACCAACGCCGAAGGGTCGATGGCCAAGCTCGTGGCCAGCGAGACCGCCGTCTACGTGACGGATGAGGCCATCCAGATCCTCGGCGGCAACGGCTATACCCGTGACTACCCCGTCGAGCGGATGCACAGGGACGCGAAGATCTTCACCATCTTCGAGGGCACCAGTGAAATCCAGCGACTAGTCATGGGCCGCGCGATCACCGGCCTACCCATCCGATAACGCCTATCCGGTTGGCGTAAAAGAAAAGATAAGTACGACAAAGGCGGCGATCAACAGCAGCCAAGCCACGACCGGAACGAGAATCCCACCGCGGCGGCGGGCTGTGAAGAACGAAAGCGCGACCGCGACAACCGCGACGATGGGCGCCCCGTATTGGATCATCGTGAAGCCCAGCTCGCCGGGCCCTTGTCGCGGGCACGTCTGATGGCTGCATCCGGCTGTGCCCATGATCTGCATATAGAGGAACACGACGACCGCGATCGCGCCCGGCACGGTGGCCAGGGCGAGGACCCAGTTCGTTATGCGTCCGGCTCGCCCCAGCTCGTCAGTGCCTGGTTGCCGGTCGACTGCGGTCATGATCGTCGCCTACCCGGTGACGGGCTGGCCTAAACGGCGCGAATCCCGGTGTAGACCAACAACAAACCGACGACCGCCAGAAAGCCGGCCATCAGGACGGCGTGCTGACGTTCGATCCACTGCTTCACCTGCTCGAGCCGGTCATCCACCCGCTCGCCGGCAACCGCGTAGGCGAGTATCGGCAACACGACGGTCGACCCAGCTAGGACGGTGTAGTACGCGACGGCCAACCATGCGCCGGGCACGCCCAACCCCGAGGTCCCGATCACCAAACCCGCCCCGGCGTTCATCACGAGTACCTTCGGATTGACCAGAATCAGCCCGAGGCCGACTGTTGCGGCAGCGACGGGCGTCATCCTGCTCAGCCGGTTCAGCCATGCCGGCTGTTTGGTGGCGCGGTGGCGGGTCAACCATCTCCAGCCGCCGAACGCGAGGAGCGCGACGCCGACCGCAATCCGCACCCATGCCGCCCACGTCGGGGCCGGTCGATTGAGCCCGTCGAGCAGGCGTGGCAGCTGCACGAAGACAGCCGTCGTCGCCGCCAGCCCCAACAGCCAGCCGGACAGAAAGGCCACACCGGTGGCCCGGGCCCGGTCGGACTGCAGCACCAGCACGATTGCCGGGATGATCGTCAGCGGCGACAGCGCCACCACCAGCGCAAGAGGAATCAGCTGGCCGAGCGCAGCCGCCCAACTACCCGACATGGGCAGCGATCTTAATCAGCGACGAAAGAGGTCAGCGGGTTGTCAGCGCCAGCGCCTGTGAGCGCGGCTTGTGCCGGCCGTGCACCAGGTAGACCAGCCAACGAATGTCGATAAGCACTCTGATCGATCCTCTCTAAGCGCTCTTGGTGAGGAGCGGAAGGAGCCGACGGCGTTCCAGCATGGCGTCGGCGAAATGGTTGAGTGCGTCCGCAACCGTTGCCACGGTGGGCAGCTCTAGCCGGTCGTCGAAGGTGCGCACGGCGCGGGTGACCGATTGGCTCGCGACTAGCGACCAGTCGACCCCCGCGGCGGTGCAGGCGTCGTCCAACTCGCACAGCAGCGAAATGATGTGTGGAGTAGCGGAATTCACCCCACCGAGATCCAGCACGACGGGCTTCTCCCTGAGGACGAAGCGCTTGGTGTACTGGCTGACCCTGTCGAGGTTCACGTCGTCGAGTTCCCCGGTGACCGTCACCACGGTGGCAAGCTGGCGGCTGCATGCCCGGATCTGGGCACCGTCACAGTCAAATGGCGTGTTCGCGTACATTCCAGCCTCCCCTCG
>JAVXWV010000335.1:0-2992 GCA_032230775.1 Mycobacterium sp.
CGATCTTCGCGGCCGGTGAGCTGGCCCCCGCCGACCGCAAGATCTACGCGCTGCGCGACGTGACCGGTACCACCGAATCGCTGCCGCTGATCGCGAGCTCCGTGATGAGCAAGAAGATCGCCGAGGGCACTAGGGCGCTGGTGCTCGACAGCAAGGTCGGCAGCGGGGCGTTCCTGGCGACCGAGGCGGAGTCCCGCGAGCTTGCCCGCACGATGGTGGACCTTGGCACCGAAGAGGGGCTGGTGACCCGCGCGCTGCTGACGGACATGGAGACACCGCTCGGCCGCACCGTCGGCAACGCGATCGAGGTCGACGAATCGCTGGAGGTGCTGGCAGGAGGCGGGCCTGCCGATGTGGTGGAGCTGACGCTGGCGCTGGCCTCGGAGATGCTCGACGCCGCCGGGCTCGACGGGGTCGACCCCGCCGAGACGCTGCAGGACGGCTCGGCGATGGACCGGTTCCGTGCGCTGGTTGCCGCGCAGGGCGGCGACGTGTCTCGACCGCTGCCGATCGGTGCGTATTCCGAGACCATCTCCGCGCCGCGCGGTGGCACGATGGGACTTATCGACGCGATGGCGGTGGGACTGACGGTGTGGCGGCTCGGCGCGGGCCGTGCCATCCCGGGTGGACGGGTGCAGTCCGGTGCCGGGTTGCGCATCCATCGGCGCCCAGGAGAGTCCGTTGCCGCCGGCGAAGCGGTGTTCACGCTCTACACAGATACCCCGGAACGATTCGAGGCCGCGATGGCCGAAATGGACGGCGCGTGGAGCGTCGGCGACTGCGCGCCCGAACTGCGGGCGCTGATCATCGACCGGATCGGCTCATGACCACACCGCTGACCCTGGAGTCGATCAGGCGGGCGCCGAAGGCCCTGCTGCATGACCACCTCGACGGCGGGCTACGGCCCGCCACGGTGCTGGACTTGGCCGGGGCGAACGGCTACGACGAGCTGCCTGCCACCGACGTGGACGGGCTCGCGACATTCTTCCGCACCGCCGCGCACAGCGGTTCGCTCGTTCGCTACCTCGAACCGTTCGCCCACACCGTTGGCGTGATGCAGACACCGGAGGCGCTGTACCGGGTGGCCTACGAGTGCGTCGAAGACCTGGCGACCGATAACGTCGTGTATGCCGAAATCCGGTTCGCGCCAGAACTGCACATCGACCGTGGGCTGTCGCTGGACGCGGTCGTCGACGCGGTGCTCGCCGGCTTCGCCGACGGTGAGAAGGCGGCCAGCGCCGAGGGCCGGGCCATCACCGTGCGCTGCCTTGTCACGGCGATGCGGCACGCCGCGCGGTCCCGCGAGATCGCCGAGCTGGCCATCCGCTTCCGAGACAAGGGAGTTGTCGGCTTCGACATCGCAGGCGCCGAGGCCGGATATCCGCCGACGCGCCATCTCGACGCGTTCGAGTACATGCGAAGCAACAACGCCCGCTTCACCATTCACGCCGGCGAGGCGTTCGGGCTGCCGTCGATCCATGAGGCCATCGCATTCTGCGGCGCCGACCGACTCGGCCACGGCGTGCGGATCGTCGACGACATCCACGAGGATCCCAGTGGGACCTTCCGCCTGGGCCGACTCGCATCGTTGTTGCGGGACAAACGGGTTCCGTTTGAGATGTGCCCATCGTCGAACGTGCAGACCGGCGCGGTCGGCAGTATCGCCGAGCATCCCTTCGACCTGCTCGCCCAGCTCCGCTTCCGCGTCACCGTCAACACCGACAATCGGTTGATGAGCGACACCACGATGAGCCAGGAGATGCATCGGCTCGTGGAGGCTTTCGGCTACGGCTGGAGTGATCTGCAGCGGTTCACCATCAACGCGATGAAGTCGGCGTTCATCTCGTTCGACGAACGCCTGGAAATCATCGACGACGTGATTAAACCCCGCTACGCCGTGCTCATCGGCTAAAACTATTGACGCGGGCGCAATTCGGTCGATTCGCCCCGTACCGCGTTGACTCCGCGCAGAGTTAATTCCTAGACGTCGCACAGAAAGTGCGGCGATGGGGAATTCAATGGATATGAAACGAGCCCTGCTCCTGATCGCCGCGAGCGCAATGGTCTACGCCCTCGTTGCGTGGTGGGCGTTCACACGGCTACCGGCCGAAGGTGTAGCCATGCACGTCAACACTGCGGGGGAAGTAGACAAGTACACGTCTCGGGACGGAGCCATCAAATACCTCATGGGCCTTGGTGTTTTCCTGTTGGTCCTCGCCGTCGCGGTGGTCTGCTCGTGCGGCTGGATCCCGGTGCGGTTCCTCAATATCCCGCATAAGGACTACTGGACTACAGCAGAGCGCGCACCGATCGTCAGGCAGATGATGGTGTGGGACATGGCAGTCATCTTGAGCATGCCGCTGCTCGCGCTCAGCTTCATTCCGGTCAATATGGCCTTGATGGCGGAAAATCCGGCCGGAGTGTCAGCGCTGTGGATCATCGGACCGATCGGTGTGTGGCTGGTCGCTATGGCCTGCTACGTGATTTGGATGGTTACCCGCCGCTACCGTCCAGAAGTACCCGGGTAAGGCGCTGAGCGAATTCGGTTGGCGCTTCCATGAATCCACCGTGGTCGCCCGGGAATTCGACCGTCGTATTGCCGAGACGGCCGGCCAGGATCGTAGACGTCTGGTGCGTCAACAGATGCCCAGACTGCACCCCGAGACCCACCAACACCCGTGTCGCGCTTGACTTCAGCGCCTCGACGTCCGGAATGTACTGAGTCGTGTGCCACAGTTCGTGGTTGAAGAACCGGCCGGCTTCGCGACGCTCATCCTCCGACGGTTCGGGAGGTGTGGGCAGCTCGGCCCCCTCGGGGTTCGACATGTCGAAGCCGGCGTTGACCATGAACTTGAACCACGCGACCCCCATGCCATCGGTGCGGTACGTGTCGATGATGTCCTGGGTGTTCGCACGTTGTTGCGCAGCGTCGGGCAGCAGTTCGAGCAGCGGCGGCTCATGAGCGATGAGCGTGCGCACCCGTCCGGGATGC
>JAVXWV010000547.1:0-6275 GCA_032230775.1 Mycobacterium sp.
GTCGAGCTCGACCCGGTGGCCCGCACCGCGCTGGTGGAGGTCGGGGTGGTGCAGGATCAGCTCAACCAGGCCGCCGCCGCCCACGGGCTGATGATCGGCCCGGACACCTCGACCAGCAACCGGGCCACGATCGGCGGGATGATCGGCAACAACTCCGCAGGAAGCGGATCCCTGACGTATGGCATGACGATCGATCACGTGCGGGCACTGGACGTGGTGCTCTCCGACGGGTCGCGCGCCCGGCTGGAACCCGTCGACGAGGCCGAGCGGAAACGCCGGGCGACGGCGAAAACGCTGGAGGGCCGGATCTACCAGGCACTCCCGGACCTGATCCTCGCGAACGAGGAAGTCATCCGGGCCGGGATGCCGGTGTTCTGGCGTCGCGCCTGCGGCTACCGGCTGGACCGACTGGTGGGTTTCGGGGAAGACAACCCGTTTGATCTGGCCAAGTTCGTGGTGGGCGCGGAGGGCACGCTCGTGGTCGTCACCCACGCTCTGGTGTCCCTAGTGCCCAAGCCTGCGCACACGGTTTACGCCGTCGGTCACTTCACCGACACCGCGAGCGCCGTCGCGGCCACCACGGATGCATTGAGTTGCGAACCCCACCAGGTCGAGTTGATGGACCGCACAATCCTGGAACTGTCCCGGCAGAGGCTCGAATATGCCGGGCTCGGGGACATACTCGTCGGCGACCCTGGCGCACTGCTGTTCGTCTCGTTCACTGGTGACGACGAAGCGAGCCTGATCGCCAAGCTGGACCGGCTCGGCGGGCTGTGGCGGCAGAACGGACACGGCTACCACACACTCCGCGCGGTCACTCCCGCCGACCAAGGGGCGTTGCTGAAGGTCCGCAAGTCCAGCCTGGGCCTGCTCATGGCCGCCGGCGAGGGCACTCGTCGCCCGCTCGCCTTCGTCGAAGACACCGCGGTCGATCCGGCTCAGCTGGCCGAATACACCAAGCGGTTCAAGGAGATCCTCGACGTGCACCAGCTGGAGGCGGGGTTTTACGGCCACTGCTCGGTAGGGTGCCTGCACATCCGCCCGTTCGTCGACCTGACCAAACCGGACGAGGTGGCCAAGATGCGCACCGTCGCCGAAGCGGTCAAGGATCTCGTCGCCGAGTACGGCGGGGTGAACTCCAGCGAACACGGAGACGGCCTCGCCCGCAGCGAGTTCAACCGGGACATCTTCGGCGACGACCTGTACGAAGTGATGTGCACGGTCAAGCGCATCTTCGATCCCGGCATCGTCATGAACCCCGGCAAGATCGTCGATGCGCCGCCGATGACCGAGAACCTGCGCGACCGCGACGCGCTGCCGCCCGCACCGCCCATTGAGACGACGCTGCGGTTCGAGGTCCTCGGCGGAATGCGTGGCGCCGCGGATCGCTGCATGAACATCGGCCTGTGCCGCAAGTCCACTTCGGGGGTGATGTGCCCGTCCTACATCGCGACCAACCACGAGGAGCACTCCACCCGCGGCCGGGCCAACGCGCTGGTGAAAGCGCTGTCGGAACCGGACCCGCACGCCGCGCTTGGCAACGAGCGGCTGCACGAGATCCTCGACCTATGCCTGATGTGCAAGGCGTGCAAGAGCGAGTGCCCGATGAATGTGGATATGGCCTCGCTCAAGGCGGAGACGCTCGCGCATCACCACGAGATCCACGGAATCCCGCTGCGTTCAAGGATTTTCGGCTCGATCCGCTTGCTCAACCGGATCGGCTCGGCGACCGCCCCGCTGTCGAACCTCCCGGGCCGGGCCGGATTCGTGCGCCGGATGCTGGATCGTGTTCTGGGCATCACGGCTGCCCGCCCGCTGCCCGTTTTCCAGCAGGACAGCCTGCTCCGCTGGTTCCGCCGCCACCAGCGGGCCCTGCCCCGGGTCAAGGCGGCTGGCACTGTCACATGGCTCGCCGACTCGTTCACCACCTTCACTGAGCCGCACATCGGCAAGGCGGCCATCGAACTGCTGGAGCGCTCGGGCTGGCGCGTCGAGCTCGCTGGCGGCGGCTGCTGTGGTCGGTCGAGCATGTCCAAAGGGCTGCTCGACGACGCGAAGAAGAAGGCATCGGCGTTGGTCCACTCGCTGGTGACGAACACAGACCCGGGCTCACCCATCGTCGGCTGCGAGCCGTCGTGC
This sequence comes from Mycobacterium sp., assembly GCA_032230775.1. Classification (GTDB taxonomy): domain Bacteria; phylum Actinomycetota; class Actinomycetes; order Mycobacteriales; family Mycobacteriaceae; genus Mycobacterium. The sequence continues at coordinate 2,140 of JAVXWV010000547.1, forward strand.
CTGTTCATGTTGCGCGACGAGCACGTCGCGCTGCTGCCGGGCTCGAAGTCGGTGCACGCCGTGGCCGCTCGGGTCAGACAAGTGGAGGAGCTCCTAGTCGAAGCGATCGACGAGGGTCGGCTGAGCCTGCGCGCGGATTCGCCGCTCGCGGGGCGGCGGATCGTGTTCCACGGTCATTGCCACCAGAAGGCCGAAGTCGGCACGGCGGCCACAATGGCTCTGCTGCAACGGATTCCGGGCGCGCACGTTGTGGAGATCGACTCCGGCTGCTGCGGCATGGCAGGCTCGTTCGGTTTCGAGTCGGAACACTACGACATGTCCATGACCGTCGGCGGAGACCGGCTTTTCCCGGCCCTTGCGGCGGAGCCGGAGGACACGATCGTGGCGGCGACGGGCGTGTCGTGTCGGCAGCAGATCTTCCACGGAGCGGGCCGCACCGCGTGGCACCCCGTCGAGTTGGTGCGTGAGGCATTGGCCGACCGCGGCCGGGAGTAGAACGCGATGCGCATTGTTCGTTACTTGCTTGACGGAACAGCAGGGCGTGGTGTGGTGGTCGGCGATGTGGTGCACGAGTTTTCGGCCGGGAGTGCCGCACCGGGCAGGGCGGTGGGGGCGTTGTCGAAGGTGCCGTTGCTTTCCCCCTGCGATCCCAAGACGATCGTCTGCGCCGGCAGCAACTACGCCTGTCAGATTGCCGAGAAGGGCAGGCCCTGGCCGAAGCAGCCACCGCTGTTCCTGAAGGCCCCCAACGCGATAACCGGGCCGGACGCCGTGATACTGCGGCCACGTGAAGTGCAGCGCCTGGAGTACGAGGGCGAGTTGGGCGTCGTCATCGGACGCACGGCGCGGGATGTGCCGGCCGATCGTGCCGCGGACTTCGTGATGGGCTACACCTGTGCGAACGACGTCACCGCGCACGACTGGCGTGACGACGGCCAGTGGACCCGCGCGAAGAGCGCAGACACGTTCTGCCCACTGGGTCCATGGATCGAGACCGACATAGCCGATCCGTCGGCCTTGCGGATCACCACCCGGCTCGGCGGCAAGGTCGTGCAAGACGGATCGACCTCGGACATGGTGTTCGACGTTGGGGAGCTGCTGGCGTACGTCACCCGATGGATCACTCTCGAACCCGGCGATGTGCTGCTGACCGGCAGTCCTGCCGGGGTAGGACCGATGGTGGCCGGTGACATCGTCGAGGTCGAAATCTCCGGTATCGGCACGCTTCGCAACACAGTTGCCGACCGAAGCTGACAGATCGAGCGGAGGAGACATTGACAACCGGATCGAAGCCACCCTTGGCCGGCGTGACAGTACTCGAGGTCGGCGCGTTCATCGCCGCCCCGTACGCGACGATGCAACTAGCCGACCTCGGCGCCCGCGTGATCAAGGTCGAGAATCCCAACGGAGGCGATCCCGTCCGCGCCAGCGGACCGTTCATCGATGGGGAAAGCTCTCCGTTCGTGCGGCTGAACCGCAACAAGGAATCGGTCACGCTCGATCTCAAAGCGGAACGCGACAATGCCGCGTTCCGGGAGCTCGTACGCGCGGCGGACGTCCTTGTCGAGAACCTTCGGCCGGGAGCGATGGCTCGGTTGGGGCTCGACTATGCGGCCATGCGCGAGGGGAACCCGCGGCTGATCTATGCCTCGGCGTCGGGGTGGGGCCAGGACGGCCCGCTCGCCCACCTCCCTGGTCTGGACATCATGGCGCAGGCGCGCAGCGGTCTGATGAGCGTGACGGGCTTTCCCGATCACGAGCCGGCCAAGGTCGGTGTCCCGATCTGTGATCTGGCGTGCGCGCTGTACCTCGCGTTGGCGGTGACCGCGGCGCTACGCGAACGCGACCGGTCGGGGGTGGGGCAGCACATCGATGTCTCCCTGCTGGAGTCCGGAGTCTCGTTCGCGGTATGGGAAGCCGGCCAGTATTTCGGCGACGGAACCGTCCCGCGCCCGCACGGATCCGCACATCAGAACAACGCGCCCTACCAGGCGGTGCGGACCGCTGACGGGCACGTCACCATCGGCGCAACCACAGCGAAGAACTGGGCGGCGTTCTGCCACACGCTGGGCCTCGACGACCTGCTCTCCGACCCGCGATATGTCGATGCCTACTCCAGGCGGCAGCATCGAGAAGAGCTCATCGAGGCCATCGAAAGGATCACCGCCGCCCGGACTGCGCAATCCCTTGTGGACGATCTCGAGCAGGCGGGGGTGCCGTGCGCCCCGATCCTCGATTATGCACAGGTGTTCACCGACGAGACGTTGTGGCAACGGGAATTCTTTTGGCACGCAACACATCCCACGCTGGGCGCGGTCGAGCAGCTGGGATCTCCGATGCGCTTCTCCCGCACGCCCGTGCGGCGGGCGCATGCGGGACCGCCGCTGGGCGATTCGACCGCGAAAGTCCTTGCCGAAATCAGCCGCGTCGACCGAAAAGGTGATGACGAGCGATGAGCGCATCCGAAGTCGAGATCAGCGCCGAAAATCACGTGCTCACCGTGACTTTCAACCGGCCCGATCAGCGGAACGCGATGACCTGGGCCATGTATCAGACGCTGGAACAAGCCTGCGAGCGAGCCGACTCCGACGGCGACATCCGAGTGATGGTGCTGCGCGGGGCCGGCGGTCGCGCGTTCGTCGCCGGGACGGATATAGGCCAGTTCGCCAGGTTCTCGACCGGTCAGGATGGTGTGGACTACGAGCGCCGCGTGACCGCGGTGCTCGACCGGCTGCAGGCGGTGACGATCCCTACCGTCGCATCGATCGACGGCTACTGCGTCGGCGGCGGTCTCGGCATCGCCTGCGCGGTCGACCTCCGTGTCGCGACACCCAGAGCGAAATTCGGCGTGCCGATCGCCCGGACACTCGGGAACTGTCTCTCGGTGGCCACCCTTGATCTGCTCGTCCAGAACTTCGGTCGCTCACGCACGCTCGCGCTCTTGCTGACGGCCGAGTTGATGACCGCCGAGGAGGCCCGTTCGGCGGGATTCCTTGTGGCGCTGGCGGACGATCTGGACATAGCGACCGAAATGATCATCGAACGTATCCTCACCCAGGCGCCCATGAGCATGTGGGCATCCAAAGAAGGCCTGCGCAGACTGCACCGCAACGGACGCGACGCGGACATGACCGACATCGTCTCGCGTGTCTATGGTTCCGCTGACTTCCGGAACGCAGTCAAAGCGTTCACGGCGAAGGAAGCGCCGAGCTGGAGTGATCACCACGGCTGGATGACCAGCGAAGGACCCTAGCGCCGCGGCTTGGTGTGGCGGGCCGTCGAGGTCGAGCCATGTGACCATAACGGTTTCGCCGGGGTAGTGCCCCGGGATCGTCTGGTATGCCGTAGGCATGACAGCTCGGCCATCAGTGACCAAGGCGCAGTGAGAACCAGGCGTGGGGGATAGCCGCTATGTGCGATTACCTGCTAGCCGCAATTTTGCGTGAAAACAGCCGTCTCCCAGCCATTTCTCAGTTCGCACAGAAAACATGGAGGCGGAAGTTCATGGCCGGAACAGGATCCGGGAGGAGAGGGATGTCGGGCCGTGCACAGTGGCTCGGCGGTCGCGAGCTCCGGTCGAGTGTTACGCCCGGTTCTTCGGCTGTGAGTTCCTCCTAACGCAGTTGTAATCCATCGCTAACCAAAGGAAAACACTCGCGGCCTGTAATCGATAGAGCCGAACGATTCACTCGGCTCGCGGCATCGACGCCGTGAGACCCATCGCTTACCCCCGAAACGTGGAGACCCCCATGCCTTTTGACGATTTGATCGACGAGAACATCAAGACTTCGCTTGCGGAGATTCCGCATCCGGCACTGCCTAAAGGCTCCAACATCTACGGCGGCACCAAAATCTTCCCCGACTACAAGGCCGAGAACGGCGAGACGTATTTCACTCTTGTGCACGGCATCGCCCACGAATCGTCGGTGAGCTTCGTCGCCGTGTTGCAGGCCACTCGCGCACTGCGCAAAGGCTTCGAGTCGGCGATCTACTTCTACGGGCCGGGCGCGATCAATTGCCTTGCCACCCGCGGCTTTCCGAAGACGGGCGACTCGGGCTTCCCCGGCGAGCAGAACATCAACGACGCGCTGGCCACATTCATCGGCGAGGGCGGAACGGTGTTCTGTTGCCGGTTC
>JAVXWV010000588.1:0-3768 GCA_032230775.1 Mycobacterium sp.
CCGGGACGCGGCGCGCCTTCGGGGCGGCACCGTGGGCGTCCAGGGTCGACGTCTTGTAGCTGAGCACCTTCGGCTGGTCGATCTCGAACACCGTGGTACCCGCGGGCCAGTTCAGGCGGTACGCCCGCGAGTCCAGCCCGGCGGCCAGGATGACGACCTGGCGGATACCAGTGCGGACCGCGGCGTTGAAGTAGCCGTCGAAGTAATGTGTGCGCACGGCCTGGTAGTCACGGGCCATTTCGTGCAGGCGCCTGCCGTCCACGTCGTCGCTGAGCCACTCGTCGTCGCCGCTGGCCATTTGTGCCCACGCGGGGCCTGCCGAGGCGGTCAGCAAATATGCGTACTCGTCGCGGATCAATGCGTCGGGCCGCGCGGTCTCTGCGGCTCGCGCGGCAGCGACGCCCAACGCCGTCGCGCCGACATTCTCGGTGATGTCCCAGCTGTCGCCGTCGGTGCGGACCAGTCGCAGCTCACTCAAATCAGTCATTTCGTTCGCAATGCTACCTAAAAAGTTAGCAGAGCTATACGAAATGTGGGCTACATCACCGCAGCTAGGTCGTTATTCGTGCAGATGCCAGAGCTTGTTGGCCATCAGCAGTTCGAACTTGTGCACCACCGACCCGAGGTCGTCGTGGTGTCCGACGAAGCCGGCGTAGAAGCCCATTCCCCACATCACCGCCACCAGCATCTCGACCAGGTGGTGGACGTCGGTGTCGGTGGTGAGCTCACCGCGTTTGATTGCGTCGTTGACCGCCCATGACATAAATTCACGGGACGCGGTCAGCGAGTCGTGATCGTCATCGCTCAGTTCCGGATGCCGCTGCGCTTCGAGCACCGAAGTCACGAGAAATGCTGCCGCAGAACGGTCTTCGGCGTCCGCCTGCATTGCTACCGCGAAGAACGTCGACAACCGGGGCAGTAGATCGGTCTGTCCCTTGGCCTTCTCCATGCCCGCGCTAACTACCAATGCATTCGTTTGCTCGACGACTTCGCGCCACAGCACCTGCTTGCTCGCGAAGTAATGGTTGATGGCGGGACGCGTCAGATCGGCGCGGATCGCGATCGCCTGGAAGGTGGCAGCGTCGTAGCCGAGTTCGCTGAAGACTTCGCGAGCCGCTTGTACGATGCGCTCACGCGTTTCAGCAGCCTTCGCTGCGGGTGGGCGACCGGGTCCTCGACTCGCCGTATGTTGCGGCACGGTCAAATTGTGCCACAGGTCACTTCAGTATCAGGGCGGGATCGAAACCTGGCTACATTTGCGGGTCGTTCAGCAAATTCCAGTGCCCTGCAGGAGCCGCGCGCCGGCCACCGCCTTGGCAGTAGCGCTCGGAGGATTAGGTGCTGGCGAACTAGGGTGCTGCCATGGCCAGCGTCGTATCGCGGGAGTCTTATTTCGAAGCCGGCCTCGACGTGCTGTCAGATCTAGGTTACGGAGGACTGAAGCTGGCCGAGGTCTGCAACCGTCTCGGCGTCACAACCGGGTCCTTCTATCATTACTTCCCCAGCTGGCGGGCCTACACCTCCGAACTCGTCGCCCACTGGATGGAGGCCCGCACCATGCAGGTGGTGGACTCCGTGCGTGCAGAGCCCGACCCGCGCAAGCGCATCGACACCCTCATCCAGGTCGGGTTGACGCTTCCGCATGGCGCCGAGGCCGCGATCCGGGTGTGGAGTTCTGTCGACCCGCAGGTCCACCCAGTGCAGGCCGCGGTGGACCAACAACGCTTCGACATCATGTACGAGTCGGCGTTCGAGATTCTGCGCAACAAGCGGCAGGCGCAGACGTTCGCGGCGTGGGGCGTTTACGTATTGGTCGGCTACGAGCAGGCCATGCTGGCACGCGACAGCGACGCGCTGGAGTGGATCGCGGGTCAACTGCTCGACGCGCTCGACTCCGGCCGCTTCGCCACGGTGCCAGACGGTGACTAGCGCGGGCAGCAGCTTTTCACCGTCGGTGGGTTGGTCGGGGTTGGAGTGACAGTCCTCGGGGTCAAGATCCTTGCCCACTGAGACCGGTGCGGTGCTGCGCCATGTGCTGGACCGGATGCGTGCGCGCGACCCCGACTATGACGCGTTGCGCCGCGCGCTGCGCGCTGCGATTGTGCTGCCCATCGCCGCAGCGATCAGCTTCGCCGTCGGCGGCGGCTCGCAGACACCGCTGTTCACCATCTTCGGATCGGTGGCACTGCTGATCATGGTCGACTTTCCTGGCAACCGCCCCGCGCGTGCGCTGGCGTATTGCGGGCTCGGTTTCAACGGCGCCGTCCTCATCACGGTTGGCACGCTCGTCGCACCGCATCCGTGGTTGAGCGTCGCGCTGATGTTCGTGCTCGGGGTGGCGGTGACCTTCGCCGGCGTGCTCAGCGAGATCGTCGCCGCGGGTCAGCGTGCCACGCTGCTGATGTTCGTGCTGCCCGCATGCACGCCCGTCGGACCACTCTCGGAGCGGCTGCTCGGCTGGCTGATCGCGCTGGCGATATGCGTGCCCGCGGCGTTGTTCTTCCTTGCGCCGCGGCATCACGACGAACTGCGCGCCAACGCCGCACGCGTGTGCAACCGGCTGGCTGACCGGCTGGAGGGCGGCGCGGGCTCGGAGCGTGCAGCCACGAAGGCGATGAACGCGCTCTACGACACCTTCCTCGGCGCCGACTACCGGCCGGTCGGGTTGACCGCCGGAAGCCGCGCGCTGGTCCGCGTCGTCGACGATCTCGGCTGGCTGGCCGATCAGATCACCGACGACACCGGGCGGCTGCTTGGGGCGATGAGGAATCCGGCACTGCGGGTGTTGCGGGACTCGGCGGCGGTGCTGCGGCTCCGCAGTGTCGCCGAGCGCGCGGCGCACAGCGCCGATCTTCGCGATGCACTGCTCGAATTGCGGTCGGTGGCGCAGGACCGCTACCGCGAGGACATCGCCGAGCTGCTCGGCGAATCCAGCGACGAGGCGGCGATAGCGGTGGGCCGCGAGCTGTTGGACGTCCGCACCATCGCGGCGACGATCGCGGTAACCGGCAGGGTCATCCGCAACGCGGCGGCGGCGGACGCCAGGCCGGTGTGGGCGCGGGTGTTGGGGCGCCGGTTGCCTGACACCGGGGCTGCCGATTGGGTGATGCCCGAAACCGTCGCGGTCGCCGCCATTACCAAGGGCTTCCTGGCGACCAAGGCGGTCGTGCTGCGCAACAGCCTGCGGACTGGGCTCGGGCTGGCGCTCGCGGTCGCCGTCACCCATGTCTTTCCGGTCGAGCACGGGTTCTGGGTGGTGCTCGGTGCGATGTCGGTGTTGCGCAGCAGTGCGCTGACCACCGGAACCCGGGTGCTACGGGCGGTGGCGGGCACCGCCGTGGGTTTCGTCTTGGGTGCAGTGGTCATCGAGCTGCTCGGCGTGGATCCCGTTGTGCTGTGGATAATTCTGCCGATTGTGGCCTTCGGTTCGGCTTACGTGCCCGAGGTTGGGTCGTTCGTCGCCGGCCAGGCCGCGTTCACGACGATGGTGTTGATCAACTTCAATCTGATCGTGCCGACCGGCTGGCAAGTGGGATTGATCCGCGTCGAGGACGTCGTGGTCGGAGCCATGGTGGGCATCGTGGTGTCGGTCCTGCTGTGGCCGCGGGGTGCCACGGCAGCGGTGTCCAAGGCGATCGAGGAAGCCCGTACGGTAGGAGCCAAATTCTTGAAGGCGGCGGTGCTGCGGGTGACGCGCGGGGCCTCCGAGGACGCCACCGACCGTGTGATCGCGCTCAGCCATGAGGCACTGAGTACTTCGCGAACAGT
>JAVXWV010000600.1:0-3014 GCA_032230775.1 Mycobacterium sp.
CCTGGGCCAGTTGCCAGCACACCGCGAGCCGCTCCCAATGCGCTGACAGCGATGAGCTTCGGGCGACGCTGCGCAGGCCGGCGGCCACGTCGGCTCCCAGCCGTGCACGCGCGGCGACCGCACGAAGCGATGCCGCCACCGGGCCGTCGACCTCGCTGGCTGCGACGCTGAACGCAGCAACTGGATGGGCACCCACTCGCAGTTCGCCGACGAGAACATCCAATGCGCCTTGCAATGACTCGGATTCGGCGGTGCGGCGCCGCAGCCGAGCTCGTCGCCTGCTGCGCATCCACAGCGTGACACCGACGATCGAGCACGCCGCCACGACGCTGACAGGGAGCACGATCGCCACAGCCGCAGCAACGGCGGCCGCACACGGCAGCACCGGGAACCGCCGGCGTGCAGGCACGAGCAGACCGAGTGTTTGGAGCCTGCGCCGGCAGCCTACCGGGGTCATCACCAGCGCCAATGCCAGCGCGATCAACGCGCCACTCATGGCAGAACCCGGTTACGCAGCAGCGTTGCCAAATGCTCGTGACCGCAGCCGAATCCAGTGTCGGCGTGCCATGCGGTGGCCACCCGGACAAGCCCGTCTTCGCCGGGCCTGAGGAGTCCGATCTCGTTCAGCCGACGCGTGCCTTTTCGGTCGCGGCTCACGTGCACCACTACCTGTACCGCCGCGGCCAGCTGGCTGTGCAACGCTGCGCGGTCGAGCCCGCCGAGCGAGGCAAGGGCTTCGAGGCGAGCTGGTACCTCGGCGGGGTTGTTGGCGTGTATCGTCCCGGCGCCACCGTCGTGGCCGGTGTTAAGCGCAGCGAGCAGATCTACGACCTCCGCACCGCGCACCTCGCCAACCACGATCCGGTCCGGCCGCATCCGCAGCGCCTGCCTCACCAGGTCTCGAACGGTCACTTCGCCAACGCCTTCGACATTGGCGCAACGCGCGACGAGCTTGACCAGATGCGGATGTGCAGGCTCGAGTTCGGCTGCGTCCTCCACGCAGACGATGCGCTCGTCCGCGGCGACGGCGCCCAATACCGCGGACAACAGCGTCGTCTTGCCTGCCCCCGTACCGCCGGAAATGAGCAGGGCCAGCCGCGCGCCGATGATGTCGTCGAGCAGCGCGGCCGCCTGCGGCGCGATGGTGCCCGAACGCGTCAGCGCCGCCAAGTCCTGGGTGGCAGGCCGCAGCACACGCAGCGAAAGGCAGGTGCCGCCTGCGGCGATCGGCGGCAGCACCGCGTGCAGCCGGACGGTGAACTGGCCCGTACCAAGCCCAGCCAACTGGCCGTCGACCCAGGGCTGTGCGTCATCTAGGCGCCGCCCCGCCGACAGTGCCAGCCGCTGCGCCAGTCTGCGCACAGCAGCGTCATCGGCGAATCGAATTGAGGTGCGACGCAATCCGTTTCCGTCGTCTATCCATACCGCGTCGGGCGCCGTGACCAACACGTCGGTGGTGCCGTCAGCGCACAGCAGCGGCTCCAGGATGCCCGCGCCCGTCAGTTCGGTCTGCAGAACCCGCAAACTGCTCAGCACCTCGGTGTCACCGAGCACGCCACCGGACTCCGCCCGGATTGCAGCGGCCACGACGTCGGGCCGCAGCGGGCCCGACTCGATGGCCAACCGCTCGCGAACCCGATCAATCAGTGACGCGCTCATGGTGCGGCCGTTTGGTGCTGGTGCAGCACCGCGAGGACGCGGCGCGCCGCGGTCGCGAGCGGTGATCGATGCCGCAGTCGCAACCCACCACGCTCGAGGGCATCGGCCACACCCGGCTGCGCCCGCATCGCGGCCAGCAGGGGCAGTCCGACGATGTTGGCGACGTCGGCCGACCTGAGGCCGCCCGGCGACGGGCCCCGCACCACCACGCCTGCATTCGGATTGACCGACGACACCCACGGCACGATCGCCGCGGCGGCGGCGCACGATCGAACGTCGGCAGGAGCCATCACGACGACAAGGTCGGCCGCATCGAGCACCGTCTCCACCGCGCCGGTCGATCGACGTGGCAGGTCGCAGATCACCGTCGCGCCGCCGCGGCTGCCTGCGTCGATCACCGCGCCGAGCGGCGCGGCGTCGATGTCACCGCCGGCGCGACTGCCCGACAACACGGTGACGCCGCCCCGTTGGGGCAACGCGTCCCGCAGCGCCGGGTAGCTGAGCCGACCGCCTTGCATCGCGAGATCGGGCCAGCGCAGGCCGGTGTCGCCCTCGCTGCCAAGGATCAGGTCGATGCCCCCGCTCCACGGGTCGGCGTCGATGAGCAGCGCTTCAGACATTCCCGTCGACGACTGCGCCAGCGCCGTCGCAAAAACGGACGCGCCGGCCCCGCCCCTGCCTGCGATCACGCCAACGACGTGACCGCGACGACCCGTGTCGGATGACGCCTCGGCAGCGTCCGACAGCTCGGCCATCAGCTGGCTGTCGTGTCCTGGCAGCGGGATGACGTGCTGGGCTCCCACCGCGATCGCGGCCTGAAAGTCGGCGGCTCGAGGTTCGGCTCGGACCAACAGAACAACGCGACCGCGCCGCGGCAGAGCCCGGTGCGCGCACCGTCGAGCGGCGGCCACATCGAGCAGCACGGCCGCTGCGGCTGTCCACACTTTGCGGCTCGATGGGTCGGACGCGTGAACAACCGGCAGGCCGGCGGCCGCCGCGATGCGGTCCACATCGTCTCGGATTGCGGGGTCGCCGACCAGCGCCAGGATCCCGTTGCTTGCGGTCATGACCCCAGCCTGCGGCCGGGCGACGACACAGCGCCATCGTCGTTACGGTGTCTGTGGACGAATGCGAATCTGTGGATAAGCCAGACAAACTCTGTGGGATGTCCGCAATGAAAATCGCGTTCCGCAACTAAATGAAGAGCAGTTGATATGTCCGCAATGCGAAAGAAGTCTACAAAAAAGACGACCCCCGCCAGGGGGGGAGGAGGCGGAGGTCGTCGTGTATCAGCCCCGGGGGGTCGGGCTGATGCACACCCGGCATAAGCCGAGTAATGCTCACTATACACACGG
>JAVXWV010000625.1:0-9550 GCA_032230775.1 Mycobacterium sp.
GACTCAATCCGCGTCACCGAGATGTTCAACTACGCGACCTATCCGGACGCGACCGCCGTCTACGACATCCTCGGATTCGGCAAACCGCCGGAAGAAATCCCGTTCGCCGCGACACCGGGCGTGTTCAGCTTTGGCTGGGGACCCGTGCTTCACCAGTTGGCCGACGGCCTCGGGGTTCACGTCGACGACATCAAGGAAACCGTCGAGCGCATCCCCGCGGACACCTCGTTCGACACCCCGACCGGGCACATCGCCGCCGGAACCATCGCGGCGATGCGATCCACCTTGACCGGATACGTCGAGGGCAATCCGACCCTCATCATCGACCACGTCAGCCGCATGCACGACGACATCGCGCCCGACTGGCCGCAGCCACACATCTCGATCCAACCGCGTGATCTCGGCTACGGCGGAGCCTCCGGCCGCGGCGTCTACCGTGTCGAAATCGAAGGCTCACCCAGCATGCGATGCGAATTCGAGATGGCCGACGACCACGACCACGATCTCGGCGCAAGGATGGCCGGAGCCTCACGGATGGTCAACGCGATACCGGCGGTCTGCGCCGCGAAACCAGGCCTCCTGTCGGCGCTGGACCTGCCGCTGATCACCGGAAAGGGTTTGGTGAAACGCGCGTCAGGTCCGTCGCCGGATAGCCGGCTGGTGGGCATCTCTAAATAAGGGCGGCGAGCCCTGGCAGGAGAATGGAGACCAATCCGTCGGCGTGAGCGTCGATCCAGGTGGGGCTCTTAGGGTCTCGGCCGGTGAGCAGGCGGACCTCCGCGGCGTTCACGTAGGGCAACGATGCCCCGCCGACGAGCACGTAGTACAGGATCTCGCTGTCGATAGGTGCGGCTACTCCGGCGTCGCGAAGTAGCTGCCAGCCCGGCCGGATGCCGTTGAAGAACGGCTTCACGTGGGTCTCCGTCAACCAGGTCAAGCGGTCGCTCGGCGCCGTGCCTTCATGCACCATGATCTGGTTGAGCTCAGGGTGCTCGGCCACGAATCGCACCAATCGGCGTATCCCGTCGGCGAATGCCGTCGCGAGCGCCGGCACGCCGATCTCGGTCGGCTTCGCGGGGAAGACGCCGCGGAATGTCTCCCCTAATAGCCCGAAGAGGTGATCCACCGCAGCCGTCCATAGCGCCGTCTTGGACTCGAAGTGTTAGTTGATCTGCGGCTTATGCGCCGGGATGCGCGCCGCGATCGCGCGAGTCGACGCGCCGTCGAAGCCCTTGGCCCCGAACTCGACCAGCGCCGACTCCAGCAGCGCCTCCCGGATATCGGCCCTGTTCCGGCGGAGGCGCACCTTGGTCGGCGCCGGGGTCTTGCGTTCCATCGTTCGGAGTGTACTCTTATTATCAATCGATAATAGTCAAGAAAGGATTGAGGCCATGAGCATCTCCCCTGACACCACGAATCAAGATCGCGCATCGGCGCATCTGCTACCGCTCTCGAAGGATCCGTTCCAGGCGCCGACGGATCGCGACATGCTGCCCTCTGAACGGCGGCTGTTCGTTCAGACCCACCGAACCTGCGTATTCGGCTACGGCCGCCAGTCCGATGGGCCTGCGATGTCGATCGTCTACTACGTCCCAGACGACAACGACGACCTGCTCGTCGCGACCATGGGCGATCGGGCCAAGGCCAAAGCCGTGGCCCGCAACGGCAAAGTCAGCCTCTGCGTCCTCGACGAGACCTGGCCCTTCGCCTACCTCCAGGTCTATTGCGACGCGGTGATCGACGACGACGACGAAACTCTGATCGACGTGATGATGGCGGTGGCTGAACGCATGTCGGGCGAGCCAGTGCCCCAGGAGCTGCGCCCCGCGGTCAAAGCTGTCGCAGAGCAGGAAGGCCGGGTGCTGATGCGCTGCAGCCCCTACGCGACGTTCGTAACGCCGCCGCGACACCTGCACAACAACGACCAGCAGGAGCTGACGCACTGGATCTCCGCGTCGATGCCTTGGGACGCTGCGGATACCCCACAATGACCGATGTAACCGAGAGGTGGCGCACGGAGCGCGTCATGGCCGCCTTGTACGACGCCGGTGTCAAGCACGACCGTGTCGCAATGGTCGGCGCCTGGGCGATGTGGGGTGCCGACATGCGACGGATGTTCGCCGACGTCGCGCGACTTGCAGACGTCCCAGCCGGGAGCTCAGTGCTCGACATTCCCTGCGGCGGCGGCTTCGCCCTCCGCGTCCTGCGTCCCGGCCAACCGGTGAGATACGTCGCAGCCGACATATCGCCGTACATGCTCCAGCGGGCGCGCGACGTGGCGCGTCGAATGCGGACACAAGACGTGATCGACTTCGTCGAAGCCGACGTGACCGCACTTCAGTTCGCCGACAACAGCTTCGACCTGTGCGTGACCTACAACGGGCTTCACTGTCTACCTGACCCGCGGGCCGCGCTGGGTGAGCTCACTCGCGTGCTCAAGCCAGGTGGGACGCTGCGGGGAACGTCGTGTGTTACGGGTCGAGGTCCGCGCCAGGACGCCGTGATCGCGGTGGCGCGTCGTCTCGGGGTGTTCGGAAACACTCCACACGGAGGCGACATCGAGACGTGGCTGACGGAATTCGGCCTCGATGTCGTGGCACTCGAGCGCAGCGGAGCGATCGAGTTCTTCGAGGCGCGGTTGCCAGCTGGAGAGCAGCCGAACTGATGAGTGGTCGTGCTGTCGGCGCCCACAACGAGCTGCATAGTGATCAGGGCGCTCGCAAGGAGGAGCATCCTGGGCGCTCAAGTGACCCGCTAATCAAGGTCCACGACATTGCCTGGTTGGAGTTCGAGAAGCCGGATCTGGCTCGCGCTGAAGTCTTTTCCCAAGCGTTCGGCTTCAGCACCGCCCTTCGCACGACCCACGAACTGTGTCTGCGTGGCACAGACTCCGGCTCGCCCTGTGTGCTGATCCGGCGAGGTCCCCGTTCGACGTTCGTCGGAACGGCATACACCGCACGAGACCACTCCGATGTGCTGCGGCTGGCCGAGGCGACCAATACCAGAATCCGTGCGTTGCCCGACTCGCTCGGCGGCGTGGCGGTCGACCTGGTCGACCCCAGCGGTGTGACAGTCCGGGTCGTGGCCGACACTCACCAGTTGGAGGGCCTGCCGACGCAGACGCCGCACCAGTTCAACTTTGGTCACGAACTCCGGCGGATCAACGACGTTCAACGCCCTCCGCGCGTGCCGACGCGCGTGCAGCGCCTCGGACACGTGGTGATGCAGACAACCAAGTACATCGAGACGCTCACCTGGTACCTCGATCACCTCGGGATGATCGTCAGCGACTTCCTCTACTACCCGGGGCGGCGGGACCGCGGGCCGGTGATGAGCTTCATCCGTTGCGATCGCGGGCAGACCCCGGCCGATCATCACACCCTGGCGATGGCCCTTGGCCCGTCCAACCGCTACATCCATTCGGCCTACCAGGTCAGCGATTTCGACGCGATGGCGGCCGGCAGCCGCTACCTCGCCGGGCTGGGATATCACCGCTCGTGGGGAATCGGCCGCCACATTCAGGGAAGCCAGATCTTCGACTACTGGCGCGATCCCGACGGTTTCCTGGTTGAGCACTTCAGTGACGGTGACATGTTCGACAGCACGCTCGAGCCGGGTTGGGCTCCCTTCACCGCTTCGGGGCTCTCCCAATGGGGACCACCAATCACCAAAGATTTCCTCGGGATCGCACCGGGCCGCGAATCCCTGCGCGAGTTTCGTTCGGTGATCAGCGCGCTGCGCACCGACAGCGAATTCGACCTGGCCGCGCTGCGCGGCATGCTCGCAGTAGCCAGATCCTGACCCAAACAGCCGACACGCCAAGGACCCAACATGACCTTCTCGATCCTGCGCACCGCCGACACGTGGTGGGTGCAGACCCCAACCGGGGCCGCCCGGATCAGTACCACGGCTACCACCACACGCCAGTTGCTGGCCGATCGAGCCGCCGTCGAGGCCGCCGACCGCAGCACCGACACGACGCCGGTGGACAGCCTGCAACTGCTGTCCCCGATCACCGCCCCGTGCCGGGTGGTGGCACAAATGACCAACTACGCATCCCACGTCAAAGACGCCGGACGGGACCCGGCCAACACCCCACTGGCCTTCTTCCGCAAGGCATCCGGCTCCATCAGCGGCCCGGTCGACGACATCGTGAAACCCCACCACGTCCGGCTGCTCGACTACGAGGTCGAGATCGGCCTGGCCATCGGCCGCGATATGCCCGTCGGCACAACGATCACCGAAGCCAACCTCTCGGACTACGTCTGTGGGCTGGTGGTGACCAACGACGTTTCGGCCCGCGATGTTCAACTGACCAAAACGCAGTTCTACGAGGCGAAGTCGTATCCGACGTTCACTCCGGTCGGACCCGCGCTGGTGCTACTGGACGCCGACGAACTCAAGCGCTTCGGCGACCTTCGGCTGCGGCTGCGAGTGAACGGTGCCATCCGCCAGGACATGCTCGTCGACGGCGACATCATCTACCCACCTGTGCAGGCACTGCAGGCGCTGTCGCGATTTCAGCGTCTGGATGCCGGCGATCTGGTATTGACCGGTACTCCGGTCGGTACGGCAATCAGCGCACCGGCCAAGCCAATCGAGATCATCGGATCGCTGCTCCCCGACCAGCTGAAGTGGAAAGCCTTCTTCTCAAGCCAGGCCAAGAATCCGAAATATCTGCACCACGGCGACATCATCGAGGCCACCGTGGCGACCGATGACGGAGCAATCGACCTGGGCGTGCAGCGCACCACCGTGAAGTACGCGTGAGCGGCGACGGCTGACATGGCGATCCGCGCACGCGACCTCGAATTGCACACGTTGACGGTCGAGCAGGAGGACCGAGTACTCACCGTCCGGTTCAGCGATCCTCCATATAACTACATGACGGCGCGGATGCAGAAGGATCTTGACACCCTCACTGCAGCCGTCGACGCCGACGTCAGTGTCGGTGCGGTCGTCCTCACCGGAGGCGTACCGAAGCGCTACATCACTCACTTCGACATCGCCGAGATTCTCGCCGCCGCTCAGCGTGTCGGGCGACCGCTATCGGATCAGGCACTGCTGAACCTCATGCGGGGCGTCAACGTCGTCGGTGCCGTACCCGGTGGCGAGCAGGTCTTGGAGCGAAGTCCCGTCAGCCAATTTTTGAGCGTCACACGCTTCAACGAGGTCGTGCTGCGCGTCATGCGATCGCCCGCGGTCTACATCGCTGCGATCGGAGGACCTTGCGGCGGAGGAGGATTGGAGATGTCAGTCTGCTTCGACGTCCGCCTGGCGGCCGATGACGAATCCGTTGGCTTCATACTTCCCGAACTGCTCATTGGTTTGACCACCACCGTCGGAGGACAGCGACTGGCCCAGCTCATCGGACCCGCCAGGGCTCTGGAGATGATGCTCGAGGGCCGGATGTACTCGCCGCGGGAGGCCCATCAGATGGGCCTGGTGAATCGACTGGTGCCCCCGGATGACCTCATCGACGAAGCCCAAGAGCTTGGCGCGCGGTACGCCCGCCGAAACCGGGACACCATCGCGGCGCAGAAGAAAGTCTTCAACGAAAACCTCGTCTTGAGTCCGGCGGAGAGCCTTCAGCGTGAAAGCGCAGCCAACGTCTCCACCATCCTGTCCGGCCCAGCTCCACGGGCGCTGCAGATGTGGCTCGACATGCAACGAAATGGTGAGTCCGTCTTCCTGACAGATCTGGCGCCATGGATCCAGGGCCAACTGGTCCAACTCAACACAGAAGAGGTTCACCCGTGACTATCGACGATATTCCGCAGATTCAGATCGACCAGATTCCGACGGACTTCCAAGCGTTCCTGGATAAGCGCAGTCGACGTTCCGGGCAAGGTAAACGTCGCGGCATCCAGCTCTTCCCCGGAGCCGGCACACTGCCGTCGGACGATCACATCCTCGACTTTGCGCACGCGTATTACGACGCAGACCCTGTCGCTGAAGCCTTCGTGCAAGACGCCTACGTCGACGGCAACCCCTCCCGTGGCAGGGCCATGCTTGACCAGGCACTCGCTCACGGAATTGACTCCGTGGCCGACGCACCGGCGTCGATGGTGCGACTGTTGGAGGAATTCGAGAAGGATCCCCCGTGGGTCGATCACGATCTGGTCGAACGCGGCGCCTTGCTCTTCCGGCGCTGCGGCCCGGCCGTTTTCAGCTTTCTCGGCGTCGGCACGCTGCTCGCCTATACCGAGAACCCGATCGTGCAACCGCTGAGCATGACCGGTAAGTACGCGGGCGACGCCGCCCTCAATCGCTTCATGGAAACCGCGCGGTTTTGGATCGACGTGTCCGACCCTGGTGGCACCAGACCGGGAGCGCCCGGCCGCGCCACCGCCATGCGGGTGCGCGTCATGCACGTCTTTCTCAGGCAGCGCATCACCCGTCACCCGCAGTGGAACCTGGCCGCATGGGGTAAACCGATCAACCAGGCCGAAGCCACCATCACACTGCTGTCAGGCGGGTACGGCGCAGGACTGGGCATGCACAAACTCGGCTACCGATCGACCACCGCAGACATCGACGCGATGATGCACTTCTGGCGATACGTCGGGCACCTCATGGGCGTCCAACCCCGTTGGTACCCAGCGGATCTGCAAGAAGCAGGCCAGCTGATGACGCTGTACTTCGCCAAGCGGGCATTCGGCGCAGGCGAGGACGGCCGCGAACTCATTGAGTCATATCCGAGGGCATTCACACCAAAACCAGACACCGCCCTTCCCAAGACAGTCCGCGACCAGTTCAATTATCGAATCCAGCTCGGTTACACCCGCTACTTCCTGCCGGGCCGCTTCTACCGCTCCTACGACATGCCCAACCCATGGCCGTGGGCGCTCCTCCCACCCCTTCAGATACCCATGAACCTCACAGTCGACCTACTGGCACACGCAAGCCCCCGCATAGCACAGTTACAGGATCGGTTCGCCAGGTGGCGACGAAACACCTGGTTCCGCAATGAGATGGGTGACCGCGACGCACACTTCAAAGCCGCTGAGACATTCAGGCGCTGATGTCGGCCGAATGTACAGCCGCACGACTCATACGGCAGTAGGTCGGCGACCCGTGCGCCCCCGCTTGGTGTCGCTGGTCGTGCGCCCGACGACCCCATCACTATCGGTGGGACTGGCGACTGCCGCGTTGCTGATCGTTGCGGAGACCCTTGTGCTGTATCCGCTCAAGGTCTTCGCCCCCGAGAGCGCCCTAGGTGTTGTGTACCTGCTGGGCGTGGTGGTGGTAGCGATCGTATGGGGGTTCCGGCTGGCGGCGGCGACGTGTGTCGTCAGCGTCGTGGCCTTCGACTACTTTCATATCCCCCCGCTGTTTTCGTTGAGTCCGACCGAGTCCGGGGACTGGATCGTGGTCACCGTCTATCTGGTCGTGGCACTAGCAGCGAGCAGGCTGTCAGAATTGGCCCGACTGCGCGCCGCAGAGGCTGATCAGCGTCGCCGGGAGGCTGAGGCAAGCCGTGACGAACTCCGTATGCTCGCCGACCAGCAGGCCGCGTTACGACGCATTGCGATATTGGTCGCGCGCGCGGTTGCGCCGACAGAGTTGTTTTCGGTCGTAGCAGAGGAATTGGCGCGGTGTCTGGGCGTGACCCAGGCGAATATCGTCCGCTATCAGACTGATGGTGGGTCGGTCGTGCTCGCTAGCCACGATGACCGCGGGTCGACGAAAGAGATCCCGGTCGGCATACGGTTCGCGCATGAAGGCGAGAACGTCGCGGCGATGGTGTACCGGACAGGCAGCACGGCCCGCATGGACAGCCACGAGTTTGCGGCGGGTTCCGCAGCCGCATACATCCGAACGTTGGGTCTGCGTTCAGGAGTTGGCGTGCCGATCATTGTCGACGGGCGCCTGTGGGGCGCGGCCATCGTCGGGTCGACACGAACCGAACCGTTGCCACCCGACACCGAGGCGCGGGTGGGTGACTTCACAGACCTCGTCTCCACTGCTATCGCGAATGCCGAGACCCGCTCACAGCTCAACGCTTCCCGGGCCAGAATCATTGCGGCCGCCGACGGCGCCCGACGCCGGTTTGAACGCGATCTACACGACGGCGCCCAACAGCGGCTCGTCTCACTCGGACTTGAACTGCGCACGGCCGAGGCGTCAGTTCCTTCCGAACTGCCGGCGCTCCGGGAGCAGATGTCTCACATCATGACGAGTTTGACCGGTGTCTCAGATGATCTGCGAGAGCTATCCCGAGGCATTCATCCGGCGATCCTCTCCAGAGGCGGGCTGGGCCCAGCTCTCAATACACTCGCCCGACGATCCACCGTCCCGGTTGAACTCCACCTCGGCGTCGACGGCCGACGGTTACCTGACTCTGTCGAAGTGGCCGCCTACTACGTTGTGGCTGAAGCGCTTACGAACACAGCCAAGCACGCTCAGGCGTCTGAGGTGAACGTCAGCGCAGATACCGACGGTGCGAATCTGCGACTCTCGATCCGAGATGATGGAATCGGCGGAGCCGATTTCACGAAGGGGTCAGGGCTCGTCGGACTCCATGACCGCGTCGAAGCCCTCGGCGGAAGGGTGCAGGTCTCTAGCGTCGCCGGCAGTGGCACGTCTCTTGTCGTCACGATTCCGTTCGAATTCGCGTGACGCTTCAACATGGCTGGGCAACTAGTCCCAGAAAAGTCGCTTGACCTCGAAAGCAGCAGCCTGCTCTTGTATGTGATTCGGCCAAACGTGACGATATGGCGATGGCACCTGCACGTGTTCTCGTTCTCGGGTCTGGGTTCGCGGGGCTTTGGGCCGCGCTGGGAGCGGCGCGGCGGCTAGACGAGCTCGGAGGCGCCAAGGGCGCGGTCGACGTCACCGTCGTCACTTCACAGCCGTTCCACGATATACGGGTCCGTAACTACGAGGCAGATCTCAGCGCGTGCCGAATCCCGTTGCAGGATTTACTCGATCCGGCCGGTATCGGCCAAATCACTGCTGACGTGACGGGAATCGACCCATCGGCCGCAACGGTGAGCACAGCCGACGGCCTAACGCTCGGCTATGACCGCCTAGTGCTGGCGTTGGGCAGCCGCGTGGTCAAGCCGGACCTTCCAGGGCTTGCCGAGTTCGGTTTCGACGTCGACACCTACGACGGTGCGATGAAGCTGCAGGTGCACATCCGCAATCTGGCCGAACGCACCGCGGATCCCGCTATCGCAACGGCCGTCGTCGTCGGTGCCGGCCTCACCGGCATCGAGACCGCCAGTGAACTGCCGAAGATGCTGTCGGACGCACTGGGCGCCGGCGTCACGCCGCGGGTGATCCTCGTCGACCACAACCCGCACGTCGGTTCGGACATGGGTGAGTCGGCTCGTCCGGTCATCGAGGACGCGTTGGCCCAGAACAAGGTTGAAACCATCACAGGGGTGGGCGTTACCGCCGTTGACGAGCGAAGCGTGACGCTGTCGTCCGGGGACGTTGTGCCGGCGGCAACAGTGGTTTGGTGCGCCGGAATGCGGGCGAACCCGTTGACGGCGCAATTCGGCATGCCGTGCGACAGGCTGGGTCGGCTGCTCGTAGACGATTA
>JAVXWV010000741.1:0-3305 GCA_032230775.1 Mycobacterium sp.
TGGGCGTCGTGGCGGGCGGTGACTTCGCCGCGGGCAACGCCTTCCTTGACGAGTTCGAGGAACGTGTCGTGCATCGCGAAGCCACGCTGAATGCCGTACCCGGCGGCGGCCAGCATCTCCGCGATCACCTCGCGATAGGTGTCACTGGAACTGCTCAGTGCTTTCGCGATGTCGTCGAATACCCCGATCAACCGCGCCGGAATCGGCTCGTCGGCGCGATCGAATACGACGTCGTGAAGGTTGAGCAGGCGGCTCTCGGAAAGCGCCTTCATCATGTCTTGGCGGGTGGCGAAGTGGTTGAAGAACGTTCGGTTCGCGACGTCGGCGCGCTCGCAGATGTCCTCGATCGTCGTGGCGGACACGCCTTGATCCAGGAACAGGTCGAAAGCCGCACCCAGAATCCGGTCGCGCACCTCCTGCTTGCGGCGATCTATCCTGTTCACGGCTGAATCATACGATAAATGCAGATAACCGCAAGCATGCAGCCATATGCAAGCGGGTGGTGGGTGGCAGCGGGGATGACACCACCTTGCACGAGGTGAATGTTGAAGTAGTTGCGATCAAAATGCAGGGCACAGACGAAACCATCGACCCGCTGATGGTCAAGCGCGCGTTGGCTCGGTTGTCCGCCGAGCACCGTGCCGTGCTCTGGCGGTCGCATTACCTGGGCTGGTCGTTGGCGCATATCGCCGCGGACCTCCAGATCGCCGAAGGCACCGTGAAGTCGAGGCTGCACGATGCGCTTCGGGCGCTCATGCGAACTTTGCAGGACGGCCGAGAATCGGACGGTGGATGAACGGGATGTGGCGGGCGTCAATACGATGACCCGCATGCCTGAGCCGCTGATTCTGTCCATTCGCGGTCGCGAACCCTCTCTTCATGCCGAAAGCTGGCTCGCGCCCAACGCCAGCGTGATCGGGCAGGTGACGCTCGCCGCAAGGGCCAGCGTCTGGTACGGCGCCACCCTGCGCGCCGAGGCCGAGCCGATCGAAATCGGATTCGGCACGAATATCCAGGACGGCGTCACCATCCACGTCGATTCCGAATTCCCGGTCAGCATCGGCGCCGGGGTCAGCGTCGGCCACAACGCTGTGCTGCACGGCTGCGTCGTCGAGGACGATGTACTGATCGGCATGGGCGCCGTCATTCTCAACGGGGCGACGATCGGAAGGAGCTCTCTGATCGCGGCCGGCGCGGTGGTCCCGCAGGGCGTCGTGGTGCCCCCACGGTCCCTGGTGGCCGGTGTGCCCGGCAGTGTCCGGCGCGAGCTCAGCGATGCCGAGATCGCCAACAACCGCTACAACGCCGAGGTGTACCAACGGCTCATCGAGCTGCATCGCGACGCCATCGGCTAACCCGCCTACTGCCAATTCCTTACCAGCACAATGCCTCTCACCGCACAGGATGCTGGACGTGTGGTCGCGGCTGCGATTGCGGCGATATTCACGATTCCGATGTGATGAGTTCGGGTACCTCCGTACGGTGACTTCCGTGCGAATCCTGGTTACCGGCGCCACCGGCTATGTCGGCTCGCGGCTCGTCAGTGCCCTGCTCGATGAGGGCCACGTCGTCGTCGCCACCACCCGAGACCCCGACCGGCTGGCCGACTTCGGCTGGCATGACCAAGTCACCGGCGTCGCGCTGGACGCCAACGACGAAGCCTCGGCCAAGCAGGCTTTCGCCGACGCGGGACCGATCGACGTCGTGTACTACCTGGTGCACGGCATCGGCCAACCGGACTTTCGCGACGCCGACAACCGCGCCGCCGCCATCGTCGCCAACGCGGCCAAGGACGCCGGGGTCCGGCGGATCGTTTACCTTGGCGGCTTCGTCCCCGACGTCGACGAACTTTCCGAACACCTGACCAGTCGTGCCGAGGTCGCCCACTGTCTGAGTGTCGATGGCGGCCCCGACGTGGTGTGGCTGGGTGCGGCGATGATCATCGGCTCTGGGTCGACGTCCTTCGAGATGCTCCGCTATGTCGGTGATCGGTTCTGGTTGATGCCGATGCCGTCGTGGTCGGCGAATCCGATCGACCCGATCTCGATCCGCGACGTTCTGTACTACCTCGTCGCTTCTGTCGACGGTGAGCGCGTGCCTGGCGGTGCCTACGACATCTTCGGCCCCGACACGACGACATACGGTGACCTGCTGCGGGCCTATGCCCGGGTCTCGGGCAAGTGGCGTGCGGAAGTTGCCGTCAACGGCGTGGACACCGGCGTGGTGTCGTGGATGACGGCCGCGATGCTGCCCGTCCCGGGCGGCCTTGCCGCCGAGCTGGTGGAGTCCCTCGATCATCCGATGATGGCGTCCGAGGCACGGCTCCGCGATTTCGTGCCCGACCCACCCGGCGGGCTGCTGGGGGTCGACCATGCGATTTCCCGTGCGCTGTCGAGTGATCGGCCTCGACCGGTCAACGAGCTCGCCGACCCGCACCATCTGGCCGATACCGATCCGTCGTGGGCCGGGGGAGACACGGTGCGCATCCAGCAGCTGGCGCGCGTGGTGACCCCGTCGATCGCGCGGCCTGCGCTCGGCCTGCTTGAGCTGGTGCCCGGCCCTGTCGCGGCCGCCCTGCGAACCGGGCTCGACACTCTGATCAACTTGACGCCGAGGCTCAAGCCGGCATGATGGAGCCGGCCCCGACTCATCCCGAATCGTCGGCGGTGATCCGGCGCCGAAGGGTCGTTGTCGCAGCCGTGGTGGTTATCGGCGGTGCGCTGCTTGGATTTTCGCTGACTCGGCAGCCCGGCGACACGTCGTTCTTCTGGTTGACTCTCGCGCTCGCGGCGGTCTGGACGATCGGCGCCTTCGCATCCGGCCCGCTGCACCTCGGCTCCAATCGACACCCCGTGATCACAGGGACCGTGATCGGGTTGGTGCTCGGCGGGGTGTTTGTGGTGGGCGGCCTGGTCGCGCGCGAAATTCCCGGCGTGCGTGAATTCGTGGTCCGTGTCCTCGATTTCGCCAACCACGGTCCGCTGGCGCTGGTGGTGTTCATCACGGTGATCAACGGGATCGCGGAGGAGCTGTTCTTTCGCGGTGCGCTCTACACCGCGCTTGGTAGGGCCTACCCCGCCGTGGTGTCAACCGTCATCTACGTGATTGCCACGTCGGCGACGACCGGAAATCCGATGCTGGGTGTCGCCGCCTTTGTTGTCGGCGCGGTGTGCGCGTTCGAACGCCGCAGCACCGGTGGCGTGCTGGCGCCAATGCTGACCCACTTCTTCTGGGGACTGGTCATGGTGCTGGCACTGCCACCGGTGTTCGGCGTCTAGCGCAGCGGATTCGCCAGCTCGTCCCGA